>JAGRLQ010000129.1:480-9669 GCA_020441735.1 Nitratireductor sp. | reverse complement strand
TCCTTGGTCTGGCCGACAAATTCCGGTTCGCGCACGAAGACCGACAGCATGGCGGCAGCCGACGTCATCACGTCATCGGTGGTGATCATCGACACTTTCTTGTTGCCGATCATCTCGCCATAGGCTTTCAGCCCGCGTGTCAGCGCGATACGGAAACCGGCTTCATGCGTTCCGCCTTCCGGTGTCGGGATCGTGTTGCAGTAGGAATTGACGAACCCGTCATCGCCGTGCCAGGCGACGGCCCATTCCACCGTGCCATTGCGCCCGGTGTTTTCCGAGCGGCCGGAAAACGGCTCAGCAGTTACCTTGTGCTGACTGCCGAGCGAGGCCTCCAGATAATCGCGCAGACCGCCGGGAAAGTGGAAACTTGCCTTTTGCGGGGTCTCGTCCTTCTCTGACAGCAGCGAGGGGTCGCATACCCAGCGGATTTCCACCCCGCCGAACAGATAGGCCTTGGAACGGGCCATCTTGAACAGCCGGGCAGGGGAGAACTTGCAGCCCTTGCCGAAGATTTCCGGGTCCGGCAGGAAACGC
Organism: Nitratireductor sp.; assembly: GCA_020441735.1. Classification (GTDB taxonomy): domain Bacteria; phylum Pseudomonadota; class Alphaproteobacteria; order Rhizobiales; family Rhizobiaceae; genus Salaquimonas. The sequence continues at coordinate 9,135 of JAGRLQ010000129.1, read as the reverse complement.
ACCTTCGTACCGCGCCGGTTGTGAACCTCGCCCGCTTCTCTCAGCTTGCCCTTGGGTTTGCCCCGTTCAAACTCCTGGACATAGAGTTGACGGTTTCTGGCAACCTCCACCAACAGGTGCTCGGAGAGCGCATTGACGACCGAGACACCTACGCCATGCAGGCCGCCGGAGGTCTCGTAGGCCTTGCCGTCGAACTTGCCGCCGGCATGCAGGATCGTCATCACCACCTCGACGGTGGACTTGTCCTTGAACTTGGGATGGGCTTCGACAGGAATGCCGCGGCCATTGTCTGTTACCGAAAGATAGCCGTCCGCCCCGAGTTCCACCTCGATCCAGGTGGCATGGCCCGCTACCGCCTCGTCCATCGAGTTGTCGATGACCTCGGCGAACAGGTGATGCATCGCCTTTTCATCGGTGCCGCCGATATACATGCCCGGCCGCTTGCGCACCGGTTCGAGGCCTTCGAGCACGGCAATGGCATCGGCACCGTAGTCGTCGCCATTGGCGGGTTTGGCAGTCCCTGCGGACTTGTTCCCGTTCTTGCCGGCAGCAGGCGCCTTGCCCCCGGCAGGCGGATGCTTGCCGCCGCCATCCATCTCCGGCGCCGCTCCGGTGCCGCCAAACAGATCGTTCGTATTGTCCATGTTGCCCGTGTTTTTGTGCCGCATTCAACGCTATCGAATCACCGTTGAAACAATAGCTGCAACCTGCGCCGATGGCGAGTGCAGCGGGCATTAGCCCGTTATGACAATGCAAAACCCGGCTGCCGTCTCCGGCAACCGGGTCTGCCCTGCGTCGAGGCGTGCGAGTGCCGCCCGTGAAGGGAAGTGGGGTCTTACTTCACGACGCAGAAGTGATCGAGCCCGTCATAGCCGCGATAGGTTCCCTTGGAGGGATTGAAGCTGCGGAAGTTGGCACGGCACCAGTTGTACCATTCCGGCGACCAGGGCTCATAGGTGGCGCGGACCGCATTGTCATAGGTGATGACGTGCGGTGCCGGCGCGCGATAGACGGGCTGTGGTGCCACATAACTCGGCTGAGGCTGAACATAGACCACATCCGGCTGGCGGTAGCGGACAGCCTGATCGGCGATGATGGCGCCAACAGCAAGGCCGACAATACCGGCGGCAAGCGCGTCGTCGCGATAATACCTGCGGTGTTTCTTGTGTTTCTTGACGTAGACGACATGATGGCCGTGATGCTTCTTCCAGTGTTTCTTGTGACCGGCTTCTGCCGTTGCAACCGGCATCAGCGTCGTTGCGAGAAAGGCGGCAGCAAGGCCCGTGATGGCTGCTTTCCTGACTGGTTGAAATACTGTCTTGCTCATCGTTCTCTCCTGATCTCGGTAAGCGGTTTCCCGCCTTTCCTGCACCATTGCAAAATCAGTCTGAACGCAAGCTGAACAGGCTTCGTTAACCATGTTTGCGGTAGAACCGGAGGTGAATCAGGGGTAGCCGACACAATTCGGCCACCTGAAATGGGATATTGATTGCCGTCATTCACCACGGCGGGCGCAGGCCTGAAAGATGATTGCGCCCGGAATATCCGGAATGAATGAACCACGGCAGGTGATGCATGGGCAAAAGACGCCAGGATGAGAGATAGCGCCGGTCACATGGTTTCAGGACACAGGCTTGGGCATACGGTTTTTGCTGCCTTTTTGAGTGGTGTTGCCGGTCTGCTGGTGGTTTTGGCGGTTGCGGGCCCTGCCAGCGCGCAAAGAGCGCTTTGCCAGTCGCTGCAGGCCGAACTCGCTGCTGTCGAAACGGGCAGGGGAGCCGGCAGTTCGTCCCGCTACAAGGAATACGACCGCGCGGTTCGCCAGCAGGAGGTCCAGATCCGCAAGACCGAGCGTGCTGCTCAGCGCAACGGATGTCACGCCCGTCGATCCAATGTCTGCCAGCGGATCAATTCAAGCCTTGCTGCGATGGTGGCCAATCTGGAAAGCCTGCGCCGCCAGCGCGATCGCCTTGCGCCCAGGAAAGCTACCAGCAGCGACCGTGAGCGCATCATCCGCGCCATGCGCAACAATGGTTGTGTTGATGATGATCGCAGCACGGTGACGGTGCGCCAGCAGCAGCCTTCAAGTTCCGGCCGCAGGACATTGCTGGAACAGATATTCGGCACCAAGACCTATTCCGATACCGGCGCCTATGGCGAATCCGATCCAGCCCTGCAGCGCCGCTTCGGCACGTTCAGAACCCTGTGCGTGAGAACCTGCGACGGATATTATTTTCCGATCAGCTTTTCGACCACTTCCGACCGTTTTGCCGCTGACGAGGTGCAATGTGAGAAGATGTGCCCCGGCACCGAGACGGCGCTCTACTTCCATCCCATGCCAAATGGCGATGCCGAGCAGTCGATTTCCTTCCGCAATGGCGAACCCTATCAGAACCTGCCCAACGCCTTCTCCTACCGCAAGAACGTCGATACGGCCTGCAGCTGCCGCTATTCCAAGCGCGAGTTTGAGGAGATTGCCGGTAACGAACCGGAGCCGGGCGCCGAAAACGAGAGAAGCATCCCCGTTCCCGCATTTCGCGTCGACCGGGATCTCGATCTCGACGGGCTGGCGCTGGCCGATGGCAATTTGTCCGCCGACCGGTTGATCGAGCTTGCCAACCGGACCGAAAGTGAACCGGTGGCCCAGGGCAGTTCACGCATCAGGATAGTCGGGCCAGAGTTCTTTCCCGTCCAATAAGCGGTAGGATGGCTGCCAGTTCCGGTCCGTGGCTTTCGCCGGTCAGCGCTTTTCTGAGCGGCATGAAAAGCCCTTTGCCCTTGCGGCCGGTTACCTCCTTGACCGCTGCCGTCCAGGTGCCCCAGGTGGTTTCGTCCCATGGTTCTGCCGGCAGCAGGCCTGCTGCAGTCTGAACGAATTCGGTATCCTCGGCATCGATCTGAGGTGCGGCGTTTTCGATTTTCTGCCACCAGAAGGCGGCATCCTCCACCTTGTCGAGATTGCCGCGCACGGCGAGCCAGAAGGCTTCATCCCCAACCGCGCCTGCTACTGTCAGGCGGTCGGCCACCGCTCCAAAAGACAGTTCATGCACCAGTTTCGCATTGAGCTTGTCGAGTTCGCTGACGTCGAACTTCGCCGCCGACTTGGTGACGGAGGCAATGTCGAAGCGGGAAATCAGCTCGTCCATGGTGGCGACGGCTTCAACCGGGCCTGACGTGCCGATCAGCGTGGCAAGCGAGGCAACTGCCATCGGCTCGTAATGATCTTCCGCCAGTGCCTGCAGGGAGAGAGAGCCCAGCCGTTTGGACAAGCCTTCGCCTGAAGCGGTTGTCAGCAGGTTGTGATGGCCGAAACCGGGCGCTGTGGCGCCAAGCGCCTCGAAGATCGCAATCTGCACGCCGGTATTGGTGACGTGGTCATCGCCGCGGATGATGTGGGTGACCCCCATGTCGATGTCATCGACAACGCTCGGCAGCGTGTAGAGCCAGCTTCCGTCCTCGCGTATCAGGACAGGGTCGGAAAGTGAAGCGAGGTCGACCGTCTGCGGCCCGCGCACCAGATCGTCCCAGTGGATTTCGGTGCGCTCCGGCTGCGAAGGATCGCCCTTGTGGTTGGGCAGCAGAAAGCGCCAATGGGGCTTGCGGCCTTCATCTTCGAATTTCGCCAGCTCTTCCGCGTTATAGCTGAGCCCCGCGCGGTTATAGACCGGCGGCAGGCCACGCATGGCGAGGCGCTTTCGCTGGCGGTCGAGTTCGTCCGCCGTCTCGTAACAGGCATAGAGCAGGCCGGAATCCTTCAGCTTCTGCGTCGCGGCTTCATGCGCCTCCGAACGTTCCGACTGGCGCTCCACGCGGTCGGGCTTGATACCGAGCCAGGCAAGATCGCGGGCAATGCCGTCGGCATATTCCTGTTTCGAGCGAGCCTTGTCGGTATCGTCATAGCGCAGGATAAAGCTGCCTGCGTTCTGGCGGGCATAAATCCAGTTGATCAGCGCCGTTCTGGCATTGCCGATATGGATATTGCCGGTTGGAGAGGGGGCAAAACGGACGGTGATGGTCATGCGGGTTCCAACGGTTCGGTCCGGGCGCGGTTGGTAAGCTTGCGCGCTACAAACAGCAATACGGCGCTGGCTGCAAGGCACCAGATTCCCATGGCAAAAGTCTGTTTCAGATAGGAAATGCCGGCATCGATCATCAGGCCGCTGATACCCGGTCCGAGCGCGCTGGAGAGCACCATCAGCGCCACCATGATGGCGCGAATACCGCCCAGATGCGCCGTGCCATAGATTTCCGGCCACAGGGCGCCGAACAGCGTGGAGGAAAAGCCGTAGGAAATGCCCATCAGCGCCATGAACGCGAAAATGCCACGCGCATCGGCAATCAGGGCGAGCGCAAAGCAGGAACCGGCAAGCGGCAGCAGGAAGAAGGGCAGGATCGCCTTTGCGCCGAACCGGTCGACCAGTTGTCCGCAGATCAGCGCAAACAGCACGGTCATTGCCGCCATGACGGCGAAGGCGGCAGCGAAGGCATTGAGCTCCCAGCCGCGCAGTTCGACCAGATAGGCCTGGTGAAAGAAGATCGTCGTGCCGATGAAGGCAGGGGCAAGCACGCCGATCAGCATGATCCAGAAAAGCGGGTCGCGCAGGACTTCGCTCCGCGTCCAGTCCCGCGCCGTGTGTGATCTTGCCGGACCGTCGCTTGCCTGCGGTGTCCGCTCGACGCGCATCAGCGTGTAGATTACGGGCAGGGCGAAGAGAACGATCAAGATGGCCATGGCCAGCCAGGATTGGCGCCAGCCGATCGCGGCAAACAGTGACACCATGGCGATCGGCAGCAGCGCCTCGCCGCCCTGCAGCCCGACGGTGGTAAACGAAACCGCCGTGCCGCGCCGGGCGGCATACCACTTGCCCATGGCCGTCATGGCGGTGTGCGTCATCATCCCCTGGCCGAACAAGCGCAGCAGATAGAGTGTTACACCCAGAAGAATGACCGATTGCGACCACGACATCAGGAAGCAGGCAAGGCCCAGCATGGGAATGACGATGGCCGTAACCTTGGCAATCGAGAGATGATCGACGATGCGTCCGAGTTGCGTCAGCGTTGCCGCGCTAGCCAGCGTCGCCAGCATGTAGAGCGACCCCCATTCGCCGTTCGACAGCCCGTATTCGGCGCGGATTTCACCGCCTGAAAGCGCGATGAAAAAGGTTTGGCCGAAAGAGGAGAAGAAGCACAGCAGAAACCCGCCGGTTATCCAGCGGGCATTGTCGCTGAGGAAGGTGAGGGTGGTCATCAAGCATCCGACCTGTCTAGGCGCATTTCATGTCCGTCGACGCAGGGCTTGAAGCCATAGCGCTCATACAGGCTGTGCGCGTCGCCGGTATTGAGGGTCCAGATCGTAACCGTGGCGAGCTCTTCATGCCCCAACAGGGCTTCAAGGAGCATCTTGCCGATCCCGCGCCCTCGAAACTCCGGCCAGACCATGATGTCGGAAATCCGTGCAAAGCACGTGCGATCACCACTGGCACGGGCAAAGCCAACTTGCCGCCCGTCCATGACTGCAATTGCGCAAATGGAATTGGCAAACGCCCGGCGATCGATCGCGTCGGTCCGCTGCCTGCCCCAGTAGGACTGGCGGATGAGTGACGACGTGCGCTCGAAATCGATCCGTGCCTGATCGAAGGAGATTTCGATATTCTCCATGTATTCACCCCCGGTCGCGGTACCGGTTGGTAATCGGATAGCGCCGGTCGCGGCCGAACTGCTTGCGGGTGATCTTCACGCCTGGCGCCGATTGCCGCCGCTTGTATTCGGCGATGTAGAGCAGGTGTTCGATGCGGTGCACGGTCGCCTCCTCATGGCCGCGGGCAACGATTTCCTCCGTCGACATCTCCTTTTCGACAAGGCATTCCAGAATGTCATCGAGCACGGGATAGGGTGGCAGCGAATCCTGGTCGGTCTGGTCGGGGCGCAACTCGGCTGAAGGCGCCTTGTCGATGATGTTCTGCGGGATCACCATGCCGGTCGGCCCCTTGCAATCCGGGGGATGGTGCTTGTTGCGCCAGTCGGCCAGCCCGTAGACTCGCATCTTGTAGAGGTCCTTGATCGGGTTGTAGCCGCCATTCATGTCGCCATAGAGCGTGGCATAGCCGACCGACATCTCAGACTTGTTGCCGGTGGTCACCACCATGGAACCGAACTTGTTGGAAATCGCCATCAAAATGACGCCACGCGCCCGCGATTGCAGGTTTTCCTCGGTGACGCCTTCATCCGTGCCATCAAAGGCCGCTTCCAGCGCCTTGTTGAACCCCGTCACAGGGGCTTCGATGGGAATGATCTCGTAGCGTGTGCCAAGCAGTTCGGCGCATTCCTCGGCATCCTTCAGACTGTCCTTCGAGGTGTATTTGTAAGGCAGCATGACACAGCGCACCCGTTCCTCGCCCAGCGCATCGACGCTCATCGCAGCGCAGATTGCCGAATCGATGCCGCCGGAAAGCCCCAGCACCACGTTCTTGAAGCCGTTCTTGTTGACATAGTCGCGCAGCCCCATCACGCAGGCGCGCCAGTCCGCCTCGTCGCCATCGGGCAGGCGGGCAAGCGCATGGGTGTCGCAGGTCCATTCGTCGCCATTACGCCGCCAGGTCGTCGTTACCACGCTGGCTTCGAACTGGTTCATCTGCACGGCGAGCGTCTTGTCGGCATTCATCACGAACGAGCCACCGTCGAAGATCAGTTCATCCTGGCCGCCAAGCTGGTTGGCATAGACCATCGGCAGGCCCGTTTCGATGATCTGCTTGATCACCACCTGCTGGCGGATATCCATCTTGTCGCGGTAATAAGGCGAACCATTGGGAACCAGCAGGAGTTCAGCGCCGCTTTCTGCCAGCGTCTCGCAGACCCCCATTTCGCCCCAGATATCCTCGCAGACCGGCACGCCGAGCCGCACACCGCGGAAATTGACCGGGCCGGGCATCGGCCCCACGTCGAAGACGCGCTTTTCGTCGAATTCGCCGTAATTCGGCAGATCGACCTTGAGCCGCCAGGTCTGCACCTTGCCGTCATCGAGCACGGCAACGGCGTTGTAGACCTTGTCCTTCTCCGCATAGGGCGAGCCGATAATGACGCCGGGGCCGCCATCTTCGGTTTCCTTCGCCAGTTCTTCCACCGCCGCCATGCAGTCACGCAGAAAGGCAGGCTTGCGCACCAGATCCTCCGGCGGATAGCCGGAGATGAACAGTTCGGTGAAGAAGACGAGATCGGCATGGCTGCGTGCCGCGTCGGCTCGCGCTTCTCTGGCAAGTTCAAGATTGCCGGCGATGTCGCCCATCGTCGGGTTTAATTGCGCAATGGCGATGCGCAGCGTGTCGGGGCGTTTGGCCATGGCTTACCCCTCCTGATGATGGATCGCATCAACGGCGGCAATCGCCGAAATGTTGAAGACGCCGCGGGAGGTGACGGCCGGCGTGAGCACGTGTGCGGCCTTCGCCGTGCCGAGCAGGATCGGGCCGACCTGTAGCCCGTCGGTCATCTGCTTGGCGACCGAAAGCGTGATGTTGGCTGCATCGAGATTAGGAAAGACGAGCAGGTTGGCATGGCCCTTGAGCCGCGACATCGGCATCACCCGGTCGCGGATCAACCGCGATAGCGCGGTATCGCCATGCATTTCGCCATCAAGTTCCAGTTCGGGTTCAAGTTCGTGCAGGCGTTCAGCCGCCCGGCGCATCTTCAGGGTGGAAGGCGTGTCGCGTGAGCCGAAATCGGAAAATGACAGCAGCGCCGCCTTGGGCCGGATGCCAAAGCGCTGCATGGCGCGGCAGGCAAGCTGAGTCATGGCGACGATTTCATCCTCGCTCGGCTCCTCGCGCACATGGGTGTCGGCAAGGAACAGCTCCTTGTTCTGGGTCAACAACAAGCTGAGCGCCGCCACATCGGTAACGCCCTCCGCCAGCCCGATGATCTGGCGGACATATTCGAGATGGCGCGAAAACCGCCCCTCGAGTCCGCAGATCATTGCATCGGCATCGCCACGATGAACGGCAAGGGCTGCGATCACCGTGGTGTTGGTGCGCACCAGCAGCCGCGCCGTTTCCGGCGTGGTGCCCCGGCGCCCCGTCAGCACCATGTAGTCATGCACATAGTCCTGATAGCGGGGGTCGCTTTGCGGGTTGATGACCTCGAAATCCTTGCCCGGTTTCATGGAAAGACCGAATTGTGTCAGCCGCTTCTCGATCACCTTGGGCCGGCCGACCAGAATCGGACTGAAGGCATGCTCCTCGATGCCGACCTGGGCTGCCCGCAGCACGCGCTCGTCCTCGCCATCGGCATAGATGACCCGCTTGGGTTGCGAGCGGGCCTTTTCGATGATCGGCTTCATGATCAGGCCGGAGCGGAAGACGATCTGGTTGAGTTCGTCCTGATAGGCCTTGAGATCCTCGATCGGCCGGGTCGCGACGCCACTCTTCATTGCAGCCTCTGCAACCGCGGGCGCAATTCGCAGGATAAGCCGCTGGTCGAAGGGCGAGGGGATGAGATAATCCGGCCCGAAGCGTTTCGGCGTCACGCCGCCCGGCATTGCGGTGGCGTCGGCCGGCTCTGCCTGTGCAAGCTCGGCGATGGCCTGGACCGCGGCAAGCTTCATTTCCTCGTTGATGGTCGTTGCCCCCACATCGAGCGCACCACGGAAGATGAACGGGAAGCACA
>JAGRLQ010000129.1:0-475 GCA_020441735.1 Nitratireductor sp. | reverse complement strand
TGACCTGGTTGGGATAATCCGACCGTCCGGTGCAGATCATCGCGTCGGGCCGGGCCTCCTTGGCAATTTCCGGCATGATCTCCGGCGTCGGATTGGCAAGCGCCATCACCATCGGCCTTTCGGCCATTTCCTTCAGCATTTCGGGCTTCAGGATGCCGGCCGATGAAAGGCCGAGAAAGACATCGGCGCCTTCCATGATGTCGGTCAGGCTGCGGGCATTGGTATCCTTGGCATAGGCCTCCTTGTAGGGGTCCATGCGCTCCTTGCGGCCCTTGTAGATGACGCCTGCTGAATCGGCGACCCAGATGTTGTCTCGGTTGGCGCCCAGCGAGACGAGAATGTTGAGGCAGGCGATTGAGGCAGCACCCGCTCCCGAAGCGACGATCTTGGTATCGGCAAGCTGTTTGCCGGCGAGCTGCAGCCCATTGAGAATGGCAGCCGCTGCAATGATGGCGGTGCCATGCTGGTCGTCGTG
>JAGRLQ010000128.1 GCA_020441735.1 Nitratireductor sp. | reverse complement strand
CGCGGAACTTCCACTGGATATGGTACAGGTTGAGCGGCAGATCGCGGTAGGATTTCACGTAGGAACGGAAGATCTCGGTGATCATCTCCTCGTTCGTGGGACCGTACAGCATTTCGCGCTCGGACCGGTCGGCGATGCGCAGCATTTCCTTGCCGTAATCGTCGTAACGCCCGCTCTCGCGCCACAATTCGGCGGACTGGATCGTCGGCATCAGCACTTCGATGGCGCCGGAACGGTTCTGCTCTTCGCGGATGATCTTCTCGATCTTTCTGAGCACTTTCAGCCCGAGCGGCAGCCAGGAATAGATACCCGCCGATTGCTGGCGGATCATGCCGGCGCGCAGCATCAGCCTGTGTGAAACGATCTCTGCTTCCTTGGGAGTTTCCTTCAGGAGCGGCAGAAAATAACGGGAAAGGCGCATGATTTTGTCGGTTCCGCTGGGCCGCTGGAAGGTGCAGCCTGAATCGCATCTGGCGTGCGCACCTTAAACGCTTTTTCCCGTTGCGAAACAAGCCCTCCACGCCCTGCCTTGGAAGGGGCGTCCGCATCCGCAAGCAGGCGCCAACAGGGCCGCGCACAGTATTGCGGACACCGGATCACGCGCATGGCGTGTTCCTGCCCATTGCAATGACTTGATTATGTTTTGTGCACAATGCCTTGTCGAAGGCAGGAAACGCCCAATTTTTCGATTTTCATGATGACAACTTGCCGCGCCTGTGTATAGATGTCGGCATTATAGAGAGCTGGCAAACCAGCCACCTGAAGCGGTCTTAGTCTTGGGAGGATGTGAACCCTCGGCGCGGGTCACAATACGCAGCCGGCATCTCACCTTTACAAAGGTCGACAGATGCCTTGGGTTCAGGACACGCAAACTCATGGCAGGGCTTAACAGCCCTGCTTTTTATTTTGGATCAACCATTTAGCGGTCTTGCGGAAAAATGCTGGGCAATTTGTCGAGCCCCATGTCCATGTGGTAGGTCAGCCAATACCAGGCAAGGAAGATCACGCCGGAAACCAATGTGTTGACCAGCAGCTTCAGGCCGAGCCTTGAATGGGTCGGCGAGCCCGGATCCGTCCCCAGCACCCTTTCGCCGTCTTCTGCTTGCGTGCGCACGCCGAATGGCAGCACCATGAACAGCGTCAGCCACCAGATGATGAAATAGACCGCGAAACCGGTAAAGAAACTCATGGGTGTCAGACCTGTTCGAGTTCGGTAAGCGTGCCGCAGAAATCCTTCGGATGCAGGAACAGCACCGGTTTTCCGTGGGCCCCGATCTTCGGTTGGCCGTCGCCGAGCACCCGAGCGCCCTGCGCTTTCAGCTGGTCGCGTGCGGCGAGGATGTCGTCCACCTCGTAGCACAGGTGATGGATGCCGCCGGACGGATTGCGCTCGAGATAGGCGGCAATCGGTGAGTTCTCGCCCAGAGGTTCCAGCAACTCGATCTTGGTGTTCGGCAATTCGACGAAGACGACCGTCACGCCATGTTCGGGCAGCGCCTGCGGGGGCGTAACCTTCGCACCGAGCGCGCCGGCATAGATCTTCACTCCGGACGCCATGTCCGGGACGGCAATCGCCACGTGGTTCAGTCTGCCGATCATGCGCTGCTCCCTGCCTGCAATGCCTAGACCCGTGCAACGAAGACGGTGACCACCGGCTTCTTGCCCCAATG
>JAGRLQ010000127.1 GCA_020441735.1 Nitratireductor sp. | reverse complement strand
GTTTCACCGCGGGTAAACAGCGCCGAACCGTGGGTACGCGGCAGCACGCCGACTTCCGAGACGATCGGGCGGACCGTCTTGGTGTCGCGTCCGTCGATGCGTTTTCCCGTTTTCAGGATCGAACCGCGGACCACATTGGCCTGCAGGTGCTTGAAGCTGTCCATGATGACCTGGACTTCGTCGGCGGAAGTTTCTTCGCTGACGAACTCTTCCTTGACCTTCGCCTTGGCGGCATCGAGCGCGTCATAGCGCTCCTGCTTGTCGGAAATGGTGTAGGCGGCGGCAATGTCCTTGCCGACCAGCTTTTCCATTTTCTTTTCAAGATCGGAGTGATCCGGCACTTCGTGTGCGCGGGCAGGCTTGGCAGCCTTTCCGGCCAGTTCGTTGATGGCGTCGATGACCGGCTGGAAACCCTCATGGCCGAACATGACGGCGCCGAGCATGGTTTCCTCATCAAGCTGCTTTGCTTCCGACTCGACCATCAGCACGGCATCTTTCGTGCCGGCGACCACCAGGTCGAGATCGGATTCGGGCATTTCGTCGATATTCGGGTTGAGCACGAACTCGCCGTCGATCAGGCCGACGCGTGCGCCGCCGATCGGACCCTGGAAGGGAACGCCGGAAAGGGCGAGCGCTGCGGAGGCAGCCACCATGGCAACGATGTCGGGATCGTTCTCAAGGTCGTGCTGCAGCACGGTGATGATCACCTGCGTGTCGCACTTGAAGCCTTCGGCAAACAGCGGGCGGATCGGCCGGTCGATCAGGCGCGAGGTCAGCGTTTCCTTTTCGCTCGGGCGTCCTTCACGCTTGAAGAAACCGCCGGGGATCTTGCCGGCTGCATAGGTTTTTTCCTGGTAGTTGACGGTCAGGGGGAAGAAGTCCTGGCCGGGTTTCGGCGATTTCGCGGCAACCACGGTGGCATGCACCACGGTCTCGCCATAGGTGGCGATCACGGAGCCGTCGGCCTGACGGGCAACCTTGCCGGTTTCGAGCGTCAGCGGGCGGCCGCCCCATTCGATTTCGATGGAATGATGGTCGAACATAAGTCTTGTCCTTGCTTTGCGGGATGGATTCCGGGCGTAGTAGCGTTCAGAATCGTCCCAAATCCGTGCTTTTCAGGCACTCCGCGGGCAAGACAACGAGAAACCCGGTTCAATCGTCAACAATCCGGGTATCTGGTAATCCTGCCCCGTTTATACGGAAGCCGGTTGTTCATGACGGCAGCTTGCACGGTACTGGCCCCCGTCACGAAACAGGCGGGCCGTTTGGGCCCGCCCGGAAACGTCAGCGGCGCAGGCCGAGGCGTTTGATGATGTCCTGATAGCGCTCTTCGTTGATGCCTTTGACATAGTCGAGAAGGCGGCGGCGCTGGGAAACCAGTTTCAGCAGGCCACGGCGGGAATGGTTGTCCTTCTTGTGGCCCTTGAAGTGTTCGGTCAGGTTGGAGATGCGTTCCGAAAGGATCGCGATCTGTACTTCCGGCGAACCCGTGTCGCCGTCTTTCGTGGCGTACTCCTTGATGAGTTCCGCCTTGCGTTCTGCAGTAATCGACATCGTCTTTTCCTTGATTCTGCGGCACTGCGCCAAGGCAGGGCCTTTGTTGTTCGTCGCCCGCAGCCGGGATGTCGTCCAGCAGGGGCCGTTATATAAAAGCGGGCCCTGAAGGACCCGCTTTCGACACTGCCTATACTTCAATTAAGGCGGAAATGCCAACGGTTTTTCGCGCTTTAGCCGAGACAGCTATGGCCCTACTCTTCATACCAGCCCTCAATGTGAACGCCCAAACTGCCACTATTTTTTCTTTCGCATGCAAAATCCCGCTTGGTGTTACCCAGATAACCAGAAACAATGTTGGCGTTATCTCTTACGGCATCAAGTGTCAGACCCGTTGCCTTCTGTATTGCAACTAGGCAGGTTTGCATGCTTGAAAACTTGCCACTCTTTATTGGTGGTGGCGCATCGCATCCTTGGGCAAACACAAGAAATGAAAGAAAAGCTGTATTTTGGGCAGATTTCCAATCCATGCGACCAAAATATCGCAGCTTGTTGTTGCAAACAACAATTTGGTAGTAACCACTTTTTGTTTTTGACATCTACGCCGCGGAGACCTTGAACACCCGTTTCGGCAGGAAGGATCCCTTGTCGACCTGGCCGATGGCAATGAGATCGGAACCGTTGACGGCGACAGCCTCATCGGCAAAGGCAACCGCGTCGCGGCCTCTCAGGATAACCGGATTACCAGAGCGCAGCCGGGCCGCCTGGTCCTTCGAGATCGCGATTTCCGGCAGGTTTTCAAGCGCAATGCCCGTCGCCAGCACTTCCCCGTCCAGCGCCTCGAGATCGTCTTCCAGTTCGGCGAGCTCGGAAAGCGGCACCAAGTCCTCCTCGTTGAAGGGTTCGACGGCGGTGCGCCGCAGCTCGCTGATATGGCCGAAACAGCCGAGATCGCGGCCCATGTCGCGCGCCAGCGCCCTGACATACGTGCCCTTGCCGCAATCGACCTCGAAGACAGCGGTGTCGCGGCTTCGGATTTCGATGAGATCAAAACGATGGATTTCCACCGAGCGCGGCTCGATCTCCACCGTCTCACCCTCGCGGGCGAGCTTGTAGGCGCGTTCGCCATCGATCTTGACCGCCGAATAGACCGGCGGCACCTGGGAGATGGTGCCGGTATAGGCTTCCATCACCTTTCGGATGGCCTCTTCATCGGGGCGCTTGTCCGAGGTTTCCACGGCTTCGCCTTCAAGATCGTCGGTATTGGTTTCCATGCCCCAGGTAACAGCAAAGCGGTAGGTCTTCGCGCCATCCATCACATAGGGGACGGTCCGCGTCGCTTCGCCGAGTGCCACCGGCAACATGCCGGTTGCCAGTGGGTCGAGCGTGCCGGCGTGTCCCGCCTTGGCGGCCTTGTAGAGCCATTTGATCTTGGCAACCGCCTGGGTCGATCCCATGCCGAGCGGCTTGTCGAGGATCACCCAGCCGGAAATCGGCCGGCCCTTTTTCTTGCGCTGCCGGCTCATTCCCTGTCCTCGCTGCCGCTCTCGTCTTCACCCAGATCGCGCGCCACTTCCGGCTCGTGCAGCAGGGCGTCGATCCTGGCGTAGTTCTCGAAACTCGTATCAGCGCGGAAGCGGAATTCCGGCATGTACTTCATCTGGCTGAGCGCCGGTGAGAGGCGCCCGCGAATGAACTTCTGATTGGCGGCCAGCGCCTTGATGATGGGCTGCGGGTCATCATTGCCCAGCGGCGAGATGAACACCGTGGCGATTTTCAGATCCGGCGACATGGAAACCTCGGTGATCGAAATCACGGTTTTCTCGATCACCGGATCGGGCACCTCGCCGCGCTGCAGAATCTGCGTCAGTGCGTGACGCACCAGTTCGCCGACGCGCAACTGGCGCTGGGAAGGGGGTTTGGAACCCCTCGAACCTTTGCTCATGTTCTGTATCCTTGCTTGACCGTTTCCGGGTTCGGACCGGAATGATCAATAAATCCGGCGTCCGGCTTACAGGCTCCGAGCCACTTCCTCGACGCGGAAGCACTCGATCTGGTCGCCCTGGCGGATGTCCTGATAGTTCTCGAAGGCCATGCCGCATTCTTGGCCCGACGGAACCTCGGAAACCTCGTCCTTGAAGCGTTTCAGCGTCGAGAGCTTGCCTTCGTGGATGACGACATTGTCGCGCAGCAGGCGCACGCCCGAGCCGCGCTCGACCTTGCCTTCGGTAACCCGGCAGCCGGCCACCTTGCCGACTTTCGAGACGTTGAAGACTTCGAGGATTTCCGCGTAACCGAGGAAGGTCTCGCGGCGCTCCGGCGCCAGCATGCCACTCATCACCTGCTTCATGTCATCGACGAGATCGTAGATGATCGAGTAGTAGCGGATTTCAATACCCTCGCGCTCGGCAGCTTCCTTGGCCTGCTTGTTGGCACGCACGTTGAAGGCCAGGATCGGCGCGTTGGAGGCAGCAGCCAGTGACACGTCGGATTCGGTGATCCCGCCGACCGCGCCATGCACCACCTTGGCGGCAACTTCCTCGGTGCTCATCTTGGCCAGTGCCTGTTCGATCGCCTCGACAGAACCCTGCACGTCGCCCTTGACCACGATGGCGGCTTCCTGCAGCTCGTTGGTCTGCAACTGGCTCATCATCTGTTCCAGCGAGCCGCGAGACCCTGCCTGCTTGGCAACCGCCATGTCGCGTGCAAGACGCTGGCGATAGTTGGAGATTTCCCGCGCGCGCGCTTCGCTGTCGACAACGGCAAAGCGTTCGCCGGCTCCCGGCGCACCTGAAAGGCCGAGTATTTCCACCGGCATGGAGGGCAGCGCTTCATCAACCTGTTCGCCATGGTCGTCGAGCAGCGCCCGTACCTTGCCCCACTCATTGCCGGCAATGACGATGTCGCCGGTTTTCAACGTGCCGCGCTTGACCAGTACGGTCGCGACGGGGCCGCGACCGCGGTCCAGTTGCGATTCGATGATTGTGCCTTCGGCAGGGCGATCGGGATCGGCCTTGAGCTCGAGAACCTCGGCCTGCAGCAGGATCGCATCGAGCAATCCGTCAAGGTTCGTCCCCTTCAGCGCGGAGACTTCCACTTCCTGCGTTTCACCGCCCATGCTCTCGACGAAGACTTCGTGTTGCAGCAGTTCGGTCTTGACCTTGCCGGGATCGGCCGCAGGCTTGTCGATCTTGTTGACCGCCACGATGATCGGCACGCCAGCCGCCTTGGCATGGTTGATCGATTCGATCGTCTGCGGCATCACGCCGTCATCTGCCGCCACCACCAGAATGGCGATGTCGGTCGCCATGGCGCCGCGTGCCCGCATGGCGGTAAACGCTTCGTGGCCGGGGGTGTCGATGAAGGTGATCTTCTGGCCGTCCCGGTCTACCTGATAGGCGCCGATATGCTGG
>JAGRLQ010000126.1 GCA_020441735.1 Nitratireductor sp. | reverse complement strand
CCGCCAGCCGGAACTGATCCAGCCGCTGCTCGAAGCCTTCAAGGCCGATACCGGCATTTCCGCAAATGTCATCTTTCTCGACAAGGGACTGGTTGAGCGCATGGCTGCCGAGGGCGAGAATTCGCCAGCCGATGTGATCCTTACCGTTGATATCGGCCGTCTGCAGAGCGCCGAGGATGCTGGCGTGACCACACCGCTCGCAAGTGAGGCGATCATCGCCAACATTCCCGAGCAGTATCGCGATCCCGATAACAACTGGTTCGGCGTTACCACCCGCGCCCGCGTCGTCTATGCCTCCTCGGAACGTGTCGCACAGGATGCCATCACTTACGAGGAACTGGCCGATCCGAAGTGGAAAGGAAAGATCTGCACCCGCGACGGTCAGCACTCCTACAATGTCGGCCTCTTTGCCTCGATGATCGCCCATCATGGCGCCGAAGAGGCGGAAGCCTGGCTTTCCGGCCTGAAGGAAAACCTTGCCCGCAAGCCGACCGGCAATGACCGGGCGCAGGCCAAGGCAATCTATGCCGGCGAATGCGATCTGGCGCTCGGCAACTCCTATTATGTCGGTCTGATGCAGACCAACGAGAAGGAGCCCGAGCAGAAGGAATGGGCCAAGGCCATCAAGGTTCTGTTCCCCAATGCAGCTGATCGCGGCACTCACGTGAACATTTCCGGCATGGCGCTGGCAAAATACGCCCCCAACAAGGAAAACGCCATCAAGCTGATGGAATTCCTTGCAAGCCCCAAGGCGCAGGAAATCTATGCCGAGCAGGTGTTCGAATACCCTGTCGCGCCGGGCACAACAGCGTCCGACATCGTCAAGGGCTTCGGTGACATCAAGCCGGACGACCTGCCACTGTCGAAAATTGCCGAGCACCGCAAGCTCGCATCCGAACTGGTCGATCGTGTCGGTTACAACAACGGACCCACGAACTAGAGCAGTTTCGATTTCGCCAAAACCTGAATTGCTCTGAAGCTGACCCACGCTTTTTGAGACCGGTCGAAGTTCGAATAAAGCCGGGGTTTTCGGACCCCGGCTTTTTCTTCGCCAATATTTGTCCTGCCTGGAACGGGAGGCAGTAAAAATTTGCTGCTTGCGATGAGAATTTGAAATGAAATAGCGCGATTAGCGACAAGATCGCCGCTATCTTGGAAAAATCTTCTCCAAGGACATCAAATTCATGCGGTTTTTTCCCCTTTTTGTCGATCTGCAGGGCCAGACGGTGGTGGTTTCCGGTGCCGGCGAACATGCGGCTGCCAAAATCCGCCTGCTGTTGAAAACGCCTGCCGATATTCTTGTATTCGGTACATCCCCCTGCGAAGCGGTGCGCCGGTGGCATGAAGAGGGCAGGCTGCAACTGGCCAAACGCCAACTGCAATGGGACGATGTTGCCGGAGCCCGGCTCGTCTATGGCGCCAATGGTGATGCGGCACTGGATGCAGCAGCAGTGGAACTGGGGCGCTGGGCTGGCGCACTGACCAATATCGTCGATGATCTCGACAATTGCGATTTTCTCACACCCGCCATTGTCGACCGTGATCCCGTGACCGTGGCGGTCGGGACCGAGGGGACCGCGCCGGTGCTTGCCCGCAAGATCAAGGCGGATGTCGAGGAAATGCTGCCCGCCGATACCGGCAGGCTTGCCCGTATCGCCCAGACCTTCCGCCCCGCCGTTGCGGGATTGAAGCAGGCAACGGCGCGCCGCGCGCTGTGGACGCGGTTCTTCTTCAACGATGGACCCGCGGCGTTTGCCGCTGGCGGTGCGGTTGCTGCGATCGGCAGGCTTCACGAATTGCTGGCCGGTATTTCCAGCGAAGCAAAACTGCCCGGCCGCGTCACCTTCGTCAGTGTGACCCAAAGCGATCCTGAACTTCTGACGCTAAAAGCCCGCAAGGCGCTGCAGCATGCCGGTACCGTCTTCCATGATCGTTCTGTATCGCGGGCAATCCTCGAAATTGCTCGCCGGGAGGCAACGTTCGAGGAGCGCGGTCAGGGCAGCGTTACCCGCATGGTACAGGCTGCCGCCAATGGCCAGGATATTGTCTGCATCGCCTCGGTACCAGCCGCAGATGTCAGAACCTTTCAGCGCGAAATTGCTGCCTTCGAGGCCGCCGGGCTTGCCTGGGAAATCCTGCCCGGTGTGATGTCGGCCGTCATTGCCTCTGCAGGTGAGGACCAGCCGGCAGCGGCCGCGCAAAAGCCCGAAGGCCGCAACATCATCCCGCTTCCCGCTGCCGCGACTGGCCGGACAGCTTCGCAAAACCACAGCCGAACACATCTCAGGACAGGAGCCCTGTGATGGCCCGGGAGTTCAAGCCGCAAATCGTGACCGCCAATGACCTCCTGCTGGGCGATGTCGTCTATCTCACCAAGGCAGGCGGCTGGTCGCGCCGACATGAAGACGCCCATGTCGCCGTCTCCGCCGAGCAGGCCCAGACCATGCTGACCCATGCCGGCGCCCAGCAGGAGCGTATCGTCGGCGCCTATCTGGCGGATGTTTCGCTGGACGAAAACGACACCCCCCATCCCGTGCATTTCCGCGAAGTGTTCCGCACACGCGGCCCTTCCAACTATTTCCACGGCAAGCAGGCCGAGGGCTGAACCATGTATACCTATAACGAATTCGATGAGGCCTTTGTCCGCGAGCGGGTGCGCCAGTTCCGCGGCCAGGTGGAGAAGCGTCTTGACGGCTCGCTGACCGAGGACGAGT
>JAGRLQ010000125.1 GCA_020441735.1 Nitratireductor sp. | reverse complement strand
CCTTGCCGCGCCACTCGCCGGAGGCAAGATAGGCTTCCATCTCCTCCCGCGACAGCCGCTTGAATCGGACACGGGTTTCCACCAGCCGGTGGCGGAAGGCACCCTTGGGCGTTACCAGCGTGATGCCGGTATAGACGCGGTGGGAGCGGCCCGACAGAAGCCGCAGGCTGTTTGATGCCTGATCAAGCATCTCCGCCTTGGGCAGGATGCGGCGGCCAAGCGCGACCACGGTGTCGGCGGCAAGAATCAGGCAGCCCTGCAGTTCCGGCGTACGGGTGGCGTTTTCGACCGCCAGTTCCGCCTTTTCGCGGGCAAGCCGCTTGGCAAGCGTGCGCGGCGCCTCGCCCTTTGCCGGCGTTTCGTCGGCATCGACCGGGCAGAGATGGTCAGGCTCGATGCCCGCCTGCTGCAGAAGCTGCAGGCGCCTGGGCGAGCCGGAGGCCAGGATGAGCTTCAACCTGCCCGACACGGCACAATCCTATTTGAAACGGTAGGTGATCCGACCCTTGGTCAGATCATAGGGTGTCATCTCCACGAGCACCTTGTCGCCGGCCAGAACGCGGATGCGGTTCTTGCGCATGCGGCCTGCCGTGTGGGCGATGATCTCGTGGTCGTTTTCCAGCTTGACGCGGAAAGTAGCGTTGGGCAGCAGTTCGGTTACCACGCCCGGAAACTCAAGGACTTCCTCTTTAGGCATTCTACCTCTTTTGCACTTCTTTGCATTTTGCGCTTATTGCGTTGCTCCGGATCATTGCTGTTTTTCCGGGGCTGTTTTCCGGTTTCATGGCGAAGCCGGAGTCAATTCGCGCGGAACCTATCCCAGCACGGCCGAAAAGTGAACTATCAACATGTAAAGCCTGTCTATTTTTCCTTTTCGCCGGAAACGGCAAACCGGCTGCGGATTTTCTCCTCCAGCGCATCGCGTACCTGGCGGTAGGCCACCAGCACCTGATCGCGGCTGCCGGCAACTGTCGAAGGGTCCATGGTCGGCCAGTATTCAACGTCGATTGCCTGGCCCGCCGCCAGATCCAGCGCCTTGTGATGGGCCTGGGGCGACAGGGTGATGATCAGGTCGAAATAGATGTCATCGAGATCATCGAAGCGCTTGGACTTGTGGCCTGCCATGTCCAGCCCGCGCTCGCTCATCACGGCAACTGCAAACCCATCGGTCTCGCCGTCCTCAATGCCGACGGAATCGCAATAGACGGTGGTGCCGAGCAGATTCTTGAACAGGCGCTCGGCCATGGGCGAGCGGATGGAATTCATGGTGCAGGCAAACAGCACGGAACTCACCTGTGCTGCGCCAGCCAGGCCATTGTCACCCGTCTTGTCCGATGGATCGCTCATCCGCGCCAGTGCAACACGCAAATCAGGGTGAAGAGGCGCCGCGCGGTATCGAAATCCACCTCGATCTTGCCTTTCAGCCGGTCCTGCAGGGTCTGCGAGCCTTCATTGTGCAGGCCGCGCCGGCCCATGTCGATTGCCTCGATCTGGGCGGGTGAAGAGGTGCGGATTGCCTCGTAATAGCTCTCGCAGATCATGAAGTAGTCCTTGATCACCCGCTTGAAGGGCGTCAGCGACAGCATGTGCACGATCACCGGACTGTCATCTTCTCGCGTGATGTTGAAGACAAGGCGGTTTTCGGCCAGCGAAAGCGACAGCTTGTAGGGACCGCCCTCATCCCCCTCGGGCCTGAAGGAGTTCTCCTCGATCAGGTCGAAGATCGCCACCGCCCGCTCATGTTCAACGTCCGGCGTGGCGCGGCCGAAGGAATCGCTGTCCAGGACAACGTCCACCAGCCGGTTCTTGGATTGATCTTGCGCGGACATGACGGCGAAACGGGGGCTCTTTGATTGGTTATGGAAACCGGAAGCGCTCCGGCATCGGGAAGGTCAATATCAGCGATTCATCCGGATTGAAACAGACCTGCCATGGGCTTGCAATCCTTCGGCTTCCGCCAGCGTCACTGCCGCAGGGCCGATGGCCGCCAGTTGATCGGGTCCGCATTTGAGGATCGAGGTGCGCTTGACGAAATCGAGCACCGAAAGACCGGAGGAAAACCGCGCCGAACGGGCCGTCGGCAGAATGTGGTTCGAACCGCCGACATAGTCGCCGATGGCTTCCGGCGTGTGCTTGCCGAGAAAGACCGCCCCGGCATTGCGCACACCGGCAAGAAAAGCCTCGGGATCGGCGGTCGCGATCTCCAGATGCTCGGCTGCCAGCCGGTTGACCAGCGGCAGGGCGTCGTTGAGGGCGCCAACGGTGATAACGACGCCGAAGTCACGCCAGCTTGCGGCGGCAATTTCGGCCCGTGGCAGGGTTTTCATCTGCCGTTCGACGGCATCGATAACGGCATCGGCCAGTGAAGGCGAATCGGTAATCAGGATCGACTGGGCTGCAGCATCGTGCTCAGCCTGGGCGAGCAGATCGATTGCCAGCCAGTCGGGATCGTTCTCACCATCGGCAACGACCAGCACTTCGGAAGGCCCGGCGATCATGTCGATGCCGACGGTGCCGAAGACCTGACGCTTGGCGGCTGCCACATAGGCATTGCCCGGGCCGACGATCTTGGCGACAGGGGCAACCATGTCCGTGCCGTAGGCCAGAGCCGCCACCGCCTGGGCACCACCTATGCGGTAGATTTCGTCGACACCGGCAAGTTTCGCCGCCGCCAGTACCAGCGGATTGAGTTCGCCATCAGGCGTGGGAACGACCATGACGATCCGATCGACGCCCGCCACCTTGGCCGGCACGGCGTTCATCAGAACCGAACTCGGATAACTTGCCGTTCCCCCGGGCACGTAGAGGCCGACCGCCTCAACCGCCGTCCAGCGTGAGCCGAGCTCGACGCCTACCGGATCGGTATAGCGGTCATCTTTCGGCATCTGCTTTTCGTGATGGGCGCGAATGCGGTCGCGGGCAAGGGTCAGCGCTTCGATCTGCTCTTTTGGAACCGACCCTGCCGCAGCATCGATTTCGTCCTGCGAGATGCGCAACTGCCCCGGCTCCAGCGTCAGCCGGTCGAAGCGGGCGGTGTAATCAACCAGCGCCGCATCGCCGCGCTTGCGCACATCGGCAACAATGCCGGCAACCACGGCATCGACATCAGCCGCCTGTTCGCGCTTGGCGGAAAGGACGGAAGCAAAGGCCGCTTCGAAATCCGGCTGATTACTGTCTAGCCTCTGGGGCACGGGCTGGCTCCTCAATTGCCGCAGGTTTTATTGCTGCGGATATCAATCCTCGTGGACGGGAACGGAAGACGCTTCCCAGGAAGCATCCATGTCTGTGAGCTGGACTTCGATGCACTCGACCGACAAGCGTATCTGGAAATCGCCGGAAAAGACGAGATCGACGAAACCCGCCGGACTGTCCGAAGGCGTATAAAGCATGGCGAGAAGAGAAAGAACCTGCTCCCTGTCGCGCTGGTTGATGCCCTGGGTGGCCGCCTTTTCGACGCGGTCGAAATGCAGCACCGACTTGCGGCGCTCTTTCTGCCGCTCGCCTTCTTCCCAGACAAAGCGGTTGAGTTCGAGCACGAAACGGCGTTCGGCAGGGAAGAAGCGGACATCCCTGAGCTTCAGCACGGCGTCCTGGCAATGGGCCGAAATGACCGCGAGGTCCTCGGCGTCCAATGCAACCAGTTTTCTGCGATTTGCAGCCATGACAGTTTCCCGCCAGCACCCGCAAGCGGGCACGTGTGTGTTTTCGCGGTTCAGGTAGAAAAGCTTGCGGTGAAAAGCAAGGTTTTCGGGCGTTTGCGGCACCCAGTGCGTCACTGTGTACGCGACCGCTTCAGGAGGAAATGCGTTCCACCGCAGCGCCGCAGGCTGACAGTTTCTGCTCCAGATGCTCGAAGCCGCGATCAAGGTGATAGACCCGGGTGACCGTCGTCTCGCCATCTGCCACAAGGCCGGCCATGACGAGGGAGACCGAGGCGCGCAGGTCGGTCGCCATCACCTCGGCGCCTTTCAGCGGTGAAGGGCCGTGAACGGTGGCTTCCTGTCCATTCAAGGTAATCCTGGCGCCGAGACGTGCCAGTTCCTGAACATGCATGAAGCGGTTTTCGAAAATTGTTTCCCGAATTGTGCTGGTGCCCTCGGCCTGGGTCATCAGCGCCATGAACTGCGCCTGCAGGTCGGTGGGAAAGCCCGGAAAGGGTTCGGTCGTCACATCGACCGGCTTGATGCCGTGGCCGTTGCGCATGACGCGGATGCCGTCATTCTTCTGCTCGATCTCGACGCCGGCCTGAACCAGCACATCCAGTGCGTTCTGCAGCAGCGGTGCCTGAGCATCCTTGAGCAGCACGTCGCCGCCGGCAATCGCCACCGCCATGGCATAGGTGCCGGTTTCGATACGGTCGGGCAGGACTCGGTGGCGCGTACCGTGCAGGGCATCGACGCCTTCGATCGTAATCGCCGATGTTCCCGCACCGGTAATTTTCGCCCCCATGGCAACGAGGCAGTTGGCAAGATCGACGACTTCCGGTTCGCGTGCCGCATTGTTGAGCACGGTTTTTCCCTTCGCCAGGGTCGCAGCCATCATCGCCACATGGGTGGCGCCGACGGAAACCTTGGAAAAAGTGTATTCGGTGCCTTTCAGGCCGCCCGGTGCCTCGGCAACGGCATAGCCGTTCTCGATTGCAATGCGGGCACCCATCGCCTCGAGACTTTCAATGAAGAGATCGACCGGCCGGGTACCGATGGCGCAGCCGCCAGGCAGGGAAACCTTGGCCTTGTGCATGCGGGCAAGCAGCGGGCCAATGACCCAGAAGCTGGCGCGCATTCTGGAAACCAGTTCATAGGGAGCGGTGGTGTCGACGATCTCGCCTGCCCTGAATGCGATGTTGCGGCCCTGCTGGCCGGCGTGGGCGGGGCGCTTGCCCTCGACCCGGTAGTCAACGCCGTGATTGGTCAGGATGCGGATCAGCGATTCCACATCGGCAAGATGGGGAACGTTTTCGAGAACCAGATCGTCTGCCGTCAGCAGGGAGGCAATCATCAGGGGGAGGGCAGCGTTCTTGGCGCCGGAAATCGGGATGGTCCCATTGAGGCGATTGCCGCCCGTTACCTTGATGCTGTCCATGGAACCCGATCCCTACCTGCTTGTGCGCCCACCATTGAGCAGAATATTGGCCTTAGCGGGGCATTCAGTGCGCAATGGCACAACTGCCGCCATTACCGCCCCGGCCGGCGTTTGCCTGCGGCACTCACTGCTCGCAACCCCGTTTTGAAAGATGCCAGCTATTAGCCCAAAGGCAGGGTCGCTTCAAGCGGATGGTTTCCGAAGGGTTAACCTCGGGACAGGCTGACAGGCCGGAATCGGCAATCCGGTCAGTTTCCCGTCTCGGGGCCGGGCCCATCTCCCGGCTGTCGGGGTCTTAGCGCGTCCTGCCTTGCCTTTGGCCTTGCCGCCGCCTCCCCTTCGTCGGCAGCGGCAATGCCGCGCAAGGCGCCCTTGCGGCGCTTCAGATTATCGCGGAGTGCCTGTTTTCGGCGGTCCAGGCCTGGTTTCGAGGTATTCTTTTCCACTGTCCTGCTCTGTAAAGCGGCCGTCCGGCCTTGCGGCACAGCCGCAGAATTCTACGCTTGCAACACCCCAGCCCATATGGCAGAAGGCACGCGGTTTCGCAAACGGTCATGGTTTTGCAGGGTGGCGAACCAGCGCCGCTCTCCATTTCTGCGAAAGCCCTCAAGATGCTGCTGTAGCTCAGAGGTAGAGCACTCCCTTGGTAAGGGAGAGGTCGAGAGTTCAATTCTCTCCAGCAGCACCAGTTCCTACCACTCCAGCCT
>JAGRLQ010000124.1 GCA_020441735.1 Nitratireductor sp. | reverse complement strand
CTTGATGGCGCGGAAGGCGGTGGGCGCGGTGAACAGGGTCGATACGTTATGTTCGGAGATCACCCGCCAGAACGTGCCGGCATCGGGCGTGCCGACCGGCTTGCCCTCGAACAGGATCGTGGTGCAGCCCTGCAGCAGCGGCGCATAGACGATGTAGGAATGGCCAACGACCCAGCCGACATCGGAGGCTGCCCAGTAGACCTCGCCCGGCTCGACATTGTAAATCGCCTTCATGGTCCATTTCAGCGCCACCATGTGGCCGCCATTGTCGCGGACCACGCCCTTGGGCTGGCCGGTGGTACCGGAAGTGTAGAGAATGTAGAGCGGGTCGGTGGAGGCAACCGGTGTGCAGGGGATTTCAACCCCTGCCGAGCGCGCGGCACCGACGGCTTGCGCATAATCGATGTCGCGGCCGGGGATCAGATCGCAGACATTCTGCTCACGCTGCAGGATGATGCAGCTTTCCGGCTTGGAGGCTGCCATTTCGATCGCCTCGTCGAGCAGGGGCTTGTAGGCGACGACGCGGTTGGGCTCGATGCCGCAGGATGCGGAAATGATCATCTTCGGTGTTGCATCGTCGATGCGGGTAGCCAGTTCTCGCGCAGCAAAGCCGCCGAAGACGACCGAATGAATGGCGCCGAGGCGTGCGCAGGCAAGCATGGCAAAGGCAGCTTCGGGCACCATGGGCATATAAATGATGACGCGGTCGCCCTTTGAGATGCCCCTGTCCTGCATGACGCTGGCCAGCGCCTCGACTTCGTCCTTCAGTTCCTCATAGGTGATCGTGCGCTGGCTGCCGGTGATCGGGCTGTCATAGATGATCGCGGCCTGACCGGCGCGCCCGCGCTCCACGTGGCGGTCGATGGCATTGTAGCAGGTGTTGCAGGTGGCGCCGGTAAACCAGCGGCCATAGACGCCCTCGTCCGCATCGAAAACCTTGTCGAACGGCGTGAACCAGTCAATCTCGCCCGCCTGTTCTTTCCAGAAGCTTTCGGGGTCCGCTTTCCATCCCTGATAGACGTCGTGATAGGTCGAAGCCATGTGAACCTCCCGTTCAACCTGCGATGTTCATCCTCACCGGAGTCTTACACGCGGGGATGCGCAATAGTCCATCCAACGAAAGGT
The DNA here is from genome assembly GCA_020441735.1 of Nitratireductor sp. GTDB lineage: Bacteria > Pseudomonadota > Alphaproteobacteria > Rhizobiales > Rhizobiaceae > Salaquimonas. Next base: position 1,277 of record JAGRLQ010000124.1, on the reverse strand, counting down.
GAGTGTATGGGGGCTCGAAATGCCCTTTCATTGTGCATTCGTGCACAATTCTTCCGTCATCAAACGGGTGGGTCTTTCTCGAGTGCGGTGATGTAATCGGCCAGACCCTCGGCCCATTCCCGGTATCCCTTTGCCGAGGCGTGAAAGCCGTCGACGGCGAAGTTCTCGGCTACCGGCCGCCATTCGGAGAGGGGTGCCAGTGCACCGCGCTCGCGGCAGAGGATCTTGCCGTTGCGGTCGATGATGCGCGAGCGGATGCCGAGGATTTTTCCAAGCAGCGTGGGAAGAGCGGGAACATGCGCCATGTCGAGCACGCCCGCCCAGATGATCGTGGCTGTGGGCCATTTGGATTTCAGCGCATAGAGCAGCGTGCCGAACTCCCTGCAGAAGCGGCGCCCGGTGTGGAAGTTCTTGGCGTCGTTGGTGCCGATGTTGAGGCAGATATAGTCATACGCCTCATCTGCCAGATGCGGCACGACGTAATCGCGAATCTGGCCGGCGGTCGCCGAATTGTTGCCTGCTATCCTGACGGAGACCGGGCGGTCGAGTTTTTCCGCCAGCAGGTCCGGCAATTGTCCGCCCAGGCTTTCCCCGATGGTGAGGGCGCCGACACCGGCGGCAGATGAATCGCCGACAATCAGTACTTTCAGGGCTTCTCCCTTGTAGGCGCCACGGCTTTCGAGCCAGCCATTGTGGGTTGGCGGGGCAAGCCGGGTCGAGCGGCGGCGCACGCCCAATCCCTGCCAGACATAGGCTGGAAAGGCGAGCCAGGAGACAAGAGCTTCGAGCCGGGAGACGGGACGCGGTTGCATGCCGCGTCATATACCCATGGCAACGGAAAAGAAAAGTGTGTGTCGAGCGATCTTGCTCACTCCGGCGATTGCCTTGGCGTTTCTGCGAACGCAAGATGCGTGGCAAGGAGACAGAGACATGACCGAGCTTGAGCACTCGCACGAGCACGGCGCGATCCGTGCGCGTCTGAAGGAGGAAGCAAAGCCGTCCTATGTGCGGGATTTCGTTTATGGCGGGATCGACGGCGCGATTACCACCTTTGCCGTTGTGGCCGGTGTCGTCGGAGCGGAACTATCGGCAACGATCATCCTGATCCTGGGATTTGCCAATCTGCTGGCAGACGGATTCTCGATGGCGGCGGCGAACTATTCCGGTACCAAGACGGTGATCGATGACATTGCCCGCATTCGGGCGATCGAAAAACGCCATATTGCCGAAGCGCCGGAGGGTGAGCGCGAGGAGGTGCGCCAGATACTGGCGGGCAA
>JAGRLQ010000123.1 GCA_020441735.1 Nitratireductor sp. | reverse complement strand
CCAACAACCGCATGGAACTGATGGCTGCGATCCGGGCGCTTGAAGAACTGAAACGCCCCTGTGAGGTACATCTCCATACAGATTCGCAATATGTGCGTGGCGGCATCACCGAATGGCTTGCCGCCTGGAAACAAAATGGCTGGCGCACCGCAGCCAAGAAACCGGTGAAGAATGCCGATCTCTGGCAGCTTCTTGATGAAGCGCGCAGACGTCACACCGTTACCTGGCATTGGGTGAAGGGCCATGCCGGCATTCCCGAAAACGAGAAGGCCGACGAACTGGCGCGTCGCGGCATGGCACCATTCAAGCCAAATGGACCCAAATCCGGCGAAACGGCCTGATTAGAGTTGTTCGAGGATTCTGGCCGCGCCGGAAGCTTCCACCTGTCCCGGGACGTCGTCCACATTGAGCGTTGCCACCACGCCATCCTTGACGATCATGGAATAACGCTGTGAACGCATTCCCATGCCGATCTTCGAACGATCGTCTTCCAGCCCGATCATCTTCGCAAATTCGGCGGAGCCATCGGCAAGATACCAGATCTTGCCTTTGCCGCCGGTTGCCTCCGCCCAGGCATTCATCACAAACACGTCGTTGACAGAAACCACGGCGACTTCGTCGACGCCCTTCGCCTTGATGTTCTCCAACTGGTTGAGAAAACCTGGAAGGTGGTTGGCATGGCAGGTTGGTGTGAAGGCGCCGGGCACCGCAAACAGCACGACGGTTCTGCCGCCAAACATCTCATCTGTAGAAATTTCCGTTACCCCGTCCTTGCCGAAGTACTTGAAACGGAATTCGGGCAGTTGGTCGCCGGGCTTGATTGTCATGGACTATCCAATTCATCCTGGTTTGATTGTCTGGGAAACTATTCGCTGTTGGTATTGATGCGGTCCTCATAGACCTTCTTTATCTGGCCATCCGCTGCATCCTCCAGCAATAGTGCGAACGACCATGCCCCGGTAGCCGCATCCGGCACGTCGACGCCCTCCGGCAGGTGAAAGACCGTTAAAAAGCTGCCGTCTTCCTGCCGCTCCGCTTTTACCGGATCGGAAACCCATTCGCTGTCGCGAGGCCAGACAACGGCATGTAGGGCCGTTTCCACTGCCACGGAGTGTATTTTCAGTTCCAACCGGTTTCCATGCTGCTTGAAGTCGGTAATGCGCAGGTCATCGGCGGGAGCCTGCGGCAGGAATGTTTCGGCGAGCATGATCTGCATTTGCGCCTTGGGATCGCTGACATTGAGCTCGTCGGAAGTGATGGCAAGGCTGGCCGTCGCCGGGATGCAGATTTCCTCACAGATACCGATCAGCAGATCGAGCCGAAGCTCAGTTTCGCCAATCCCTGCCAAGCCGTAAAACGGAAAGGCGACGGTATCCTTGTAGCCGTAAAAGATGCTCTCGCCCGCTTTCATGCGCATGGGCGCGGGAAAGCGGACCCGGTCAACTTCGGTGGCTTTCGAACCAGAGAAATCGAATTCGGGCGCGATGCCCGAGGATCCCGGCGAGCGCCAATAGGTCTTCCAGCCCTTGTCGAGCCGGACTTCCACGACACCGCTCAGGGTGCCCTGGGCAGGGTCCTTGATGGCCACCAGGCGAACCTGGCCACCACCGACATCCTGCCATTGGGAACTCGCTGCAGCCGCATCTCCTGCGGAAGAGGCAGCGAGCACGCCGGCGAATGCCGCTGAAAGAACAGCCTGCCTGATTGACAGAGAGCAGGATTTCCTCGCGCTGGTCATCGGCTTCCCTGAAAGCAGAGCAGGTTCGTGGAGAACACGGATTTCATCGGTCCTGCTCTAATCATTTCTGTCTCAAAAGGCGAATGGCAAAATGGCGATCACCTTCAAACCTGCGTGAAGCGCATGCCGTAGCGCGAGCCGGGATGGTTGTGCTGCCGGTTATCGGGTATTTCTTCTCCAAGGTGTTACTTGTGGCAAGGCGCGGCATTGTGGCAAATTGGAATAGGAACATTCCACGCATGCGCAGAAATTGATGCCGCAGTGGGGGACAGGTGAAATGACGATATCCAGCCTTGAGGGCCGTTTTCTGGTAGCCATGCCGCGCATGGGCGATGCCCGTTTTGAAAATACCGTCGTCTTTCTCTGTGCGCATTCCGACGAGGGCGCAATGGGATTCGTGATCAACCGCCCTCTGGCCGAACCCAGCATCGGCGATTTCATGCTGAAACTTGGCATTGTTACGGAGAATGAAAAACCGGTTCTTCTCGACAAACATGAAATGAGAGGTCTGCACACCGGTGGCCCTGTGGAACCGGGCCGCGGCTTTGTTCTCCATTCACCGGATTTTCGAACCGAATCGACCATCGAGGTAAACGAGGAAGTCTCGCTTACCGCCACGCTGGAAATCCTGCGGGCCATTGCCACCAATAAGGGGCCGAGCCGCCACATTGTTGCGCTGGGTTATTCCGGCTGGTCGGCTGGCCAGTTGGAGGAGGAAATCGCATCCAATGGCTGGCTGGTGACGCAGTCGGATTCGGAAATCATTTTCGATGGCCGCAACGAAACCAAATATGATCGCGTCATGGGTGCGATGGGCATCGACCCGGTGTTGCTTTCCGCCGATACCGGGCATGCCTGACAGGTTCGCCTGATCGCCTACTGGCCCGCGAGCCTGATATCCTCGGTAATGAGGCCACTAACTTCATCGGCAGTGATGGCTGGTCCGAAATAGAAGCCCTGGGCAAACTCGCAGCCCAGTTCCTGCAATTCCTCGACATCTTCCTTGCGCTCGACGCCTTCGGCGACCAGCGACTGGCCAAGTCCCTGCGCCATGGCGATGATCGAGCGCAATACGACGGTGCGTTCCTTGCGGTTTTTCGTCTGCAGGAAGCTGCTATCGATCTTGAGCGTGTCGAAGGGAAAGCGCGTCAGATAGGACAGGCTCGAATAGCCGGTACCGAAATCATCGATCGAAAGGCCGACACCCAGGCTGCGCAGCCGCGCGAGCACCTGGCGGGAATGCTCCGGATTTTCCATCACCATGGTTTCGGTAACCTCGATCTTGAGGTGTTCCGGCAGATAGCCGGATTCGGTCAATGTCTCTTCGATCGAGTTGGTAAAGTCGTCGCGCAGCAATTCCCGGCTGGATACGTTGACGCTGACAAACGGCTGGAAGCCCGGGTTTTCGTCATGGATACGCTTGAAATCGGTCACTGCCTGCAACAGCACGTAAAGCCCGAGCGGCTGGATCATGCCGGAGCGTTCGGCTGCCGGGATGAAGTCGGAGGGCGAGATCAGGCCGAGTTTGGGATGGTTCCAGCGTACCAGCGCTTCAAAGCCGACAGTCGCGTTGTCGCTCAACTGAACGATGGGCTGGTATGAAACCGAGATTTCACGGTTGCTGATCGCCTCGCGCAAATCCTCTGCAAGGATCACGCTGTTGTCCTTGCTGGTCCTGAAGGCCGGGCGGAACGGTTCGATCCGGTTTCCGCCAAGGCGCTTTGCATGAAGCATCGCAAGCTCGGCATCCCGCATCATGGTTTCGCAATCATCGAGATCCTTCGTCCAGGTCGAGATTCCGATGGAGGCAGTCAGTTGCAGCGTCTCCTCGCCAAAGGTCACCGGGGCGTTGAGCGTCTTGCGGATGGTGTCGGCAAAACCGGCAATGCGGTCGGGCTCGCTTTCTGACAGCAGCAGGATGGCGAACTGGTCGCCGCCGATGCGGGCAATCGAGTCGCCCGAATGCAGCAGCTTGGCCAGGCGCCGGGCAACGGTCAGCAGCAGGGTGTCACCGGCCGAAAAACCGACAGAACGGTTGATCTCGCGGAACCGGTCAACATTGACGTGGAACACCGATGGCCGCAGATCGACACCGCGCCGCGCCATCTGGACCACCATGTCGAGACGGTTGACGAACAGCTCCCGGTTTTCCAGCCCCGTCAGATTGTCGCGGACGGCATCCTGCAGCAGCCGGATTTCGGATTTCTTGGCATCGGTAATGTCGGTCAGTGTGCCGACGCAGCGGATGACATCGCCCTGTGTGCCGAGCATCGGACGGGCTTTCAGCCGGAACCAGTGATAGTGGCCGTCCTCCGCGCACAGGCGGAAGGATTGCGCGATCTGGCCGCGCTTGTGCTCCAGCACACTGTCCAGTGTCGCCTGAAAACGCTCGCGGTCGTTGGGATGGATCAGATTGCGCATCTTCTGCAGGTTGCCGTCGATCTTCTTGCTCGCCATGCCGAGGGTCTCCGCCAGGCTCGCTCCCGTTGTGACGCTGTCACGCTGAGTATCCCAGTCCCAGAGTATGTCGCCGGCCCCTATCAGTGCCAGGCTCTGGCGTTCCGCATTGCTGACCAGGCCCTGGGCAAGCGCGCCGCCGGAAAACGCATTCTGCATGATGGTAAAGGCGATAAGGAGAACGATCAACACCAGACCACCACCCAGCGCCGGCTGGATGATATCGTTGGAGACGCGGCCGGTTACCGTCATCCAGCTCCCAACCAGCCAGGCAACGGTCAGCAGCCAGGTGGGCACCAGCATGATCGCCCTGTCATCTTTCTTCAGGACAAGCCAGGCCATGACCGCGCCGGTGGCGGCAATGGAGGCGGCAAAGGAAAACCGAGCCAGGCCAGCCGCCATCGCCGGGTCGAACAGCACCACGCCGGCCAGTACACCCAGCGCCAGCAGCCATCCGGAAACCAGGAAAGTGAACTTCCGGCTCCAGCGGTTGAGCCGCAGGTAAGAGTAAAAGAACAGCAGAAAGGCAAAAGCCAGAAAGACTTCGGTCGCTGCCCGCCAGTAAGGTTCGCTGGTCTGGGTGATTGCAACCACCCGGTCCCAGAAGCCGAAGTCGACACAGACGTAGGCCAGCACGCCCCAGGCAAGGGCAGCTGTTGCCGGAAAGATTGCCGTTCCCTTGACCATGAACAGGATGGTCAGGAACATTGCCAGCAGGCCGGAGATTCCGAGCACGATACCGCGATAGAGCGTCAGGCTGTTGACGGTATCCTTGTAGGCATTGAGCTCCCACAGCACGAGCTTTGGAAAACTGTCGGTCTTCATCTCCGCGATAAGCGTGATCACGGCACCCGGGTTGAGGGTGATCAGGAAGACGTCCGCCTCACGATCATCGACGGCTTCCAGCGAAAACCCCTCACTGGGCGTAATCGCCACGATGCGCTTTGAGTCGAGATCCGGCCAGACCATGCCGGCGCCAACTTGCAGATAATGCGGCGCAACGATCAGCCGGTCGATCTGCTCGCTGGAATCGTTGGCGAGCGCAAAGACATACCAGTTTGAACTTCGGGACGTTTCCCTTGGCCGGATTTCAACGCGGCGCACAATGCCGTCGCGGTCGGGCGCGGTGGAGATTTTCAGGCTGCCGTCGATGTCGCGGTACCAGGTGCCGGTATTGGAAATGTCGATGGCGTTGAGGTCTTTGGTAACGCTGACCGGTTCCAGTGCCTGCGCGGGGGTAACGGGCAGCATCACGGCGAGCAGTGCAGCCATTGCCAGCCATGCCGCCGCGACAATCATCCGTGCAGTGTGCTGCAAGCGCCAATGTCCCTTACGGTCTTTCAACAAACTCTGCCCTGTCCCGCCTGGTTCTGGCGTGTATAGCCCGAGCGCAAAGACTGCCAAAGCAATAATTTGCGGCAGCAAATGCTCTGCTTTACCCGCCCGGGCGGGTTCTGCCCCGGTCGGTTTACAATGGCGGTAATCTACTCTGCCGCGTTGCGCAAGGTTGCGGTGGAGCCGAGTTTTCCGGCGATGGTTTCCTGATCCATCACATGTGCCGTTTTCCCGACGGCGGCAATCGTCGGTGCGCTCTCGGTAAACAGATGTCCGGCAAGTTCGCGCAGGCGCTCGGCGGAGATCGCTTCCAGCCGCTCCATCAATTCCTCATTGGGAATCGTCCGGCCGAATAGCAGCAACTGGCGCGCATGAGCGCCGGCACGGGCAGACGGGCTTTCCATGCTCATCATCAGGCCGGCACGTATCTGAGCCCTTGCGCGGTTGACCTCTTCTTCCGAAATATCGTCGGCAGCGCGCAGCAACTCGTCCAGAATGACCGGGACGAGCTTGGGAAGGTCTTCCTCCTCGGTCGCTGCGTTGACGCCAAAGACTCCGGTATCGGAAAAGTTCCAGTTGAAGGAGTAGATCGAATAGCAGTAGCCATGCTTCTCGCGCACCTCCTGGAACAGCCGGGAGGACATGCCGCCACCGAGGATCATCGACAGCAGTTGCGAGGCATAAAAATCGCGTGCCTGATAGGCACGTCCCTCAAAACCGAGAATAATCTGTGTTTCAGCGGTGTCGCGTTCGACGAATTTCTGTCCGCCAACATAGGACGCATCCTGCGGTTTTGACGTAAGCTCCGGCGAGTAGCCGGCATACAGGTCTTCAACGAGGGACAACACCTTCGGACTGTCGAGCTTGCCCGCAACAGAGACCACCATGTTGGGCGCCCGGTAATGGGTGGCCAGATAGGCTTCGAGATCCGCCTTCTTGAAGCCGGTTACGGTTTCCTTGGTGCCGAGAATGGGCCGCCCGATCGCCTGACCGCCAAAGGCAGCATCCTGAAACAGGTCGAAAACGAGGTCGTCCGGCTGGTCGTTGGCAGCGCCGATCTCCTGCAGGATGACGTGCTTCTCGCGCACCATCTCCTTTTCGTCGAACACCGAGTTCTGCAGGATGTCCTGCAGCACCTCCAGCCCGAGTTCGATGTCGGATGCCATCATCCGAGCATGGTAGGCCGTTGTCTCCACGCTGGTGGCAGCGTTGATGTCACCGCCGACATTCTCGATTTCCTCGACGATTTGCCGCGCATTGCGCGTTTTCGTGCCCTTGAATGCCATGTGTTCGAGCAAATGGGCGATGCCGTGTTCGTCGACTGCCTCGTCCCGGGCGCCTGCCTTGACCCAGGTGCCGAAGGCAACCGTTTCCAGATGCGGCATGTGATGAAGAGCTACGGTGAGCCCGTTTCCGATCTTGGTAACTTCAACCGTCATATGATCTTTTTCGAAGTGCTGCGGCCCTGTCCGCAGGCCTTCGCGCACCATAGATTTGTGACAGATGTTTGCCAACCGGAATCTTTGACGCGTGCGGCCGGCAGATCAAGAAACGGTGGTTGCAATCGCATCCCGCATCAGCTGCTTGAGTGCGGCTTCATCATTTTCGATGGTTCCAAAGCGCTCTTCGCCCGCCATCAGATGCGCCTGCCAGTGGGGCAGTGCAGGTCGCATGCCGCAGGCTTTCTCCACCGCATCGGGGAATTTTGCCGGGTGAGCCGTTCCCAGCGTGATCATCGCAGTACCGGCTTCCGCCTGTTCACGGGCAACCTTCAGGCCGACGGCGGTATGCGGGTCGAGCAGATAGCCGGTTGCTTCAAGCGTGCGTGCGATCTCGGTCGCCGTTTCGTCTTCGCCGCAGCGCCCGGCGGAAAACTCGCTTCTGATTGTTTCAAGCACCGCTGGCGGCACTTCGAAGGCACCGGACTGTTTCAGGCTGTCCATCCAGGCGTTGACGGCTTCGCTGTCGCGGCCGGAGGCTTCGAAGAGCAGCCGTTCGAAATTGGACGAGACTTCGATATCCATGGAGGGCGAGGCAGTGGCGGTAACACCTTTGGCTTCGTAGCGGCCAGTATCGGCAAAGCGGGACAGAATGTCATTGGTATTGGTGGCAATCACAAGGTCGCGGATCGGCAGGCCCATGCGCTTGGCAACATAGCCGGCGAAGATGTCGCCAAAATTGCCGGTCGGCACGCAGAACGAAACTTCACGCTCAGGTGCACCGAGTGTCGTGGCGGCTGTGAAGTAATAAACGACCTGGGCCATGATGCGGGCCCAGTTGATCGAGTTGACACCCGAAAGGCTGACCTCGTCGCGGAAGCCCTGATCGTTGAAAAGCGCCTTCACCAGCGCCTGGCAATCGTCGAAATTGCCCCTGACGGCAAGCGGATGCACTGCCGGATCGTCGACCGTGGTCATCTGCCGGCGCTGCACATCGGAAACGCGGCCATCGGGAAACAGGATGAACATGGTGGTGTTGGTACGCCCGCGAAAGGCCTCGATCGCAGCCCCGCCGGTATCACCCGAAGTAGCACCTATGATGGTGGCACGTTCCCCGCGCTGCTCAAGCACATAATCCATCATGCGCGCCAGAAGCTGCATCGCGACGTCCTTGAAGGCCATGGTTGGCCCGTGAAAGAGTTCAAGGACGAAATGATTGGGCGCCAGTTGAATGAGCGGCACCACCGCATCGTGACGGAAGGTGCCATAGGCTTCATCAACCATGGCGGAGAAGACATCAGCGGGAATTTCTTCGCCGATGAACGGGCTCAGTACCGCTTTCGCTACCTCGCCATAAGGCTTGTTAGCGAAACCGGCGATGGTCGCCGTGTCGAGCTGCGGCCATTCTTGCGGCAGGTAGAGACCGCCATCGCGGGCAAGACCCTGTAGCAGAACATCGCAAAACCCGAGGCTCGGAGCGCGTCCACGCGTACTGACAAATTGCATCTTGGTCACCGGCTGGATTGGCCCTGAAGGCGTGATGTTCGAGAACTGCCGCGGGAGCGGGTCATTGACGCCGCAGGCTTGTAGCGCCGCTTCAGCCACGAAGCAAGGATAGCTGGCAAAAGCTGTTGCGAAACGGGATGATTTTATTGCTGCGACTTCACATTTTTGCTGCCAAGCTGATATAGAAGCCGCCAGACCTGCCCGGCATGATTGCCGTGCCGGGGGAAAATGTGCTTGGAAGGTCACAGAGTTTCGTGCCGCCATTCCAGGAGGCAGAAGAAACGATTGCAAGTTGAGCGCAGAATGACGGGGCAAAATACGACCATTCACGGCACCGCTAAGGCAGCAGTCATCATGCTGACAGCGCTGCTTGCCGGCTGCAATTCCGCCGGTACCAACAATGTCGAGAACACACTGGATGTTGCCAATGGCGGCCAGGGCGGCTCCAATGTTCCGGCCCAGGACGAAATTCAGGATCCGCGCGCCTATTGCCCGCAAACCGTTTTGCGCGCCGGGACGGAGACCTTCGATGTCTATCCCAAAGGGGTCAAGAAAGAGGATGAGGGCGCCTCATCGCAGCTTAAGTTCCGCGCAACGATCAGCGAGGTTGCCCGCGAATGCAATTCGGCCGGCGCTTTCCTCAATATCCGGGTCGGTGTGCGCGGCCGCTTCCTGAGTGGCCCTTCCGGCGAAGCGGGCTCCTACACCATGCCATTGCGCGTCGCCGTCACCCAGGGCGAAGAGGTGCTCTACAGCCAGTTGCACCAGATTCCGGCGGAAATCCTGCCGGGTAAGCTGAACGGCACGTTCTCCTATGTCGACAACAATGTTTCCATTCCCAAGCCGAAGGAAAAGAACGTCGTCGTCTATGTCGGTTATGACGAAGGTCCGTACGGCACGCCCTGACGCATCAAGCGTACGGCATGGCATGACCATCGCAAATTCCGCTTTTTAACCGTTCCCTCAACCCTTCCTTAACCGTGTTGGGTAACCATGGCGGACAGTTAGAAGTACTGCGTTTGGATTTGCCATGAGTGTATTGAGTCTGGCCGACATCCCCACGTCTTCACGTGCGGGCAAGAAACAGGCAGCCCCTGCCTGGTTGAATTCCATCATCAAGGGTGATTGCGTAGCCGCGCTGGAACGACTGCCGGCGCAGTCTGTTGACGTGATCTTCGCCGATCCGCCCTACAATCTGCAGCTTGAGGGCAATCTTCACCGCCCCGATCAGTCGAAGGTCGATGCTGTCGACGATGACTGGGACAAGTTTTCCGATTTTGCCGCCTATGATGCCTTTACCCGCGCCTGGCTTCTGGCTGCGCGCCGCGTGCTCAAGCCCACCGGCACGATCTGGGTCATCGGCTCCTACCACAACATTTTCCGTGTCGGCACGGTGCTGCAGGACCTGGGCTTCTGGGTGCTGAACGATATCATCTGGCGCAAGTCCAATCCGATGCCGAACTTTCGCGGCCGCCGCTTCACCAATGCCCACGAGACCATGATCTGGGCCTCCCGGGACCAGAAGGCCAAGGGCTATACCTTCAACTATGAAGCCATGAAGATGGCAAACGATGAAGTGCAGATGCGCTCCGATTGGCTGTTTCCCATCTGCACCGGCCATGAGCGGCTGAAGGACGGCGATGGCAACAAGGTGCACCCGACTCAGAAGCCCGAAGCGCTTTTGCATCGCGTGCTGATGTCCTCGACCAAGCCCGGCGACGTGGTGCTCGATCCCTTCTTCGGCAGCGGCACAACCGGTGCGGTCGCCAAGCGGCTCGGCCGCCATTTCGTCGGTATCGAGCGCGAACAGGATTACATCGACGCAGCGCTTGCCCGCATTGGTGCCGTGGAGGTCATCGACAAGCCGACGCTGGCGGTTACCACCGGTAAGCGGGCAGAACCGCGTGTTGCTTTCGGCGCGCTGGTTGAAAGCGGCTATCTGAAACCCGGTGCGGAACTGACCGACAGCAAGAAACGCTGGAAGGCAACGGTCCGTGTCGACGGTTCGCTGGAAAAGGACGGAGAAGCCGCCTCAATCCACCGCATGGGTGCCCGTGTACAGGAACTCGATGCCTGCAATGGCTGGACTTTCTGGCACTACAGGGATGGCCGCCAGTGGAAGCAGATCGATGATCTGCGCAAGCGTTACCGCAGCGAGGTGCTGGCCGCCGGCGCCTGAGGAATTTGCCCCTGAACCAGGCAAGGCTCTCACTTTGAGCCCGATAAAAGCCCTGTGCAGCGCACAGGGCTTTTCTGGTTAGTGGAGACCGAAAACGGCCAGTTCGGCTTTTAGTTGCTCCGCACTGCTGAACACGATGCCATGCCAGCCATGGCGGCGGGCGGCTTCGATATTGGCGGCACTGTCATCGATGAACAGCGTTGCCGCATTCTCCAGGGCGAACCGGCTTTCGTGCAGGCGGTAGATTTCCGGATCAGGCTTCACCATGCCGACCTCGCCGGAAACCGTGACACCGCGCGGTTCGCGCAGAAACGGGTATTTGCCGACCGCGACCGGAAAGGTCTCCGCCGAGAAATTGGTCAGCATCGTCACGTCGTGGCCGGCGCGAATGAAATCCACCATCAGTTGCGCAACACCGGGGACGGCGTTGGGAATGCTCTTGTGCCAGTCCGGGAAATAGGCGCGGATATTGTCTTCATGATCGGGATGGCGGCGGATCAACTCCGCTTCTCCGTCGGCAAAGCTCCCGCCCAGATCGCGCTCGATGTTCCATTGCGGCGAGCACACCTCTTTCAGGAACCAGCGGCGTTCCTCGTGGTCTGCAATACGGTCTATATAGATCAGTTCGGGATCCCAGCGCAGCAGAACATTGCCGATGTCGAAAACGATATGACTGATCCTGGACATGCCTTGCTGATTCCTGACCTTTTATTTCCTGAACGCCTCGGGAAGTGCTGCCGCAATCGCCTTCTTCATGACAGTGGGAAGCGCCTCGGTCTGCAGTGTTTCCGGAGCAGACCACCAGCCCTTGAAGGGTGGAGCGCCGGTCATGTCCGTCTCCCAAACCTCCAACTGCAGGTGGAAATGGGTAAAGGTGTGGCGCACGCCGCCTACCTTGCGCCAATCGCCTTCAAAGGGCAGGGCGGGTTCACCCGTTAGCCCGTCCTTTCTTGCCGACCAGTCGGTGCCCGGCAGCGCGCTCATGCCGCCGAGCAGGCCGCTGTCGGGTCGTTTGACCAGCCAGACGGCATCCTTGCCATTCCGGATCACGAAGACCGCGCCCTGTCTGACCGGCTTTTCAGCTTTCGCTGCCTTGCGTGGAAACCGCTCCGCATCGCCTGCCTTGAAGGCCTGGCAACCTTCAGAAACAGGACAAAGGCTGCAGGCGGGCTTTTTCGGCGAGCAGAGCGTCGCGCCCAGATCCATCATCGCCTGGGCGAAATCGCCGGGCCGCTCGTTCGGGACGAGGGGGGTGAGCAGTTGTCGGATTTCGGCTTTCGCCGCCGGAAGGGGGGTCTCGATGCGATATTGGCGGGCGATGATGCGCTCCACATTGCCGTCGACCACCGCCACCGGTTCGCCAAAGGCGATTGCCGCGATTGCCGCCGCTGTATAGTCGCCGATCCCCGGCAATTGCCGCAACTCATCAGCTGTCTTCGGAAACCGGCTGCCATGCTGGCTGGCAACTTCATCTGCGCATTTGTTCAGGTTTCGCGCTCGAGAGTAATAGCCGAGCCCCGCCCACGCCTTCATCACATCTTCGGTTTCGGCTGCTGCCAGCGCTTCGACCGACGGCCAGTTGTCGAGAAACTTCTCGTAATAGTCGCGAACGGTGGCGACCTGTGTCTGCTGCAACATGATTTCCGACAGCCAGACGCGATAGGGATCGGGCCTGACACCGGATTTCGACTGCTTGGGCGGAATACGCCAGGGCAGCTTGCGGGCATGGCGGTCGTACCAGGCAAGCAGCGCTGCCGCGAAAGCGTCTGCGTGCGGTTTTTCATCCGCACCAATTGCGCTATGAATGTCTGACAGGGGATTTGCCGGTGTTGCCATTGGGTGCGTTGTTCTGCCGGTAAAGGGAAGCACTGCATAGCAAAGCCCCCGGATGTTTTGAATGCAGGCGTTGAAAATCGAACCGGATTGGCCATGAAAAAAGCCGCAGCAAAGCCGATTGCCGAACTGGTGCCGGGCATTCTGTCGGAAACGATGGCGCGGCGCACCGGCATGACGCTTGATCTGATTGCCGGATGGGACGATATCGCCGGACCCGATTACGCGCCCTTCACCCTGCCGGAGAAAATCCTCTGGCCGCGACGGGCAAGCGAGGACGAGCCGTTCGAGCCGGCAACGCTGGTGCTGGCCTGCGAGGGCCATCATGCCCTGTTCATCCAGCATGCCATGCCCGAATTGATCGACCGGCTCAACCGCTTCTTCGGCTATGGTGCGGTTGGCCGCATAAGGCTGGTCCAGAAGCCGGTAAGAAAGCCGGAACCGGCGAAAAAACACCGCACTGCGGAACTGACCGACGACGAAACCCGGCGTCTGGACGAGGTTCTCGGCCATATTGACGATGAAAAGCTGCGTAGCCGTCTGGCGAAGTTCGGGCGCGGCGTTATCGCAAGACAGCGCAACTCCCGCTGAATGCGGCGTTCAGCACCGGTTCAGCCTCGTTCTGTCAAATTGCCGTGCACGGAGTGTTGAAGCACAATGCAGCCATTCGGCTTGCCGATCCTCAAAAAAAGTCGGAAAAGGGCCACAATGCACACCAAAGGCTTTTGAACCCGTCGCAGAACAGTTCAAACTGAGTACCGGAGAGACCATGAAGATCGACCGCCGCCATTTTCTAGCAACGACCGCCTCACTAGCAGCACTTGCCTCCGGCAGCCTGTGGGCTGGCAGTGGCCATGCCCAGGACCTCTCCGGGTTGATGGCGCCGGGTCCGCTGGAAGACATGGCGGTAGGCGACGAGAATGCGCCGGTGACCATCGTTGAATATGCGTCGATGACCTGTCCCCACTGCGCCAATTTTCACACCGAGATTTATCCCGAGCTGAAAACTAAATACATCGACACCGGCAAGGTGAGGCTGATCTTCCGGGAATTTCCGCTGGATGCGCGCGCCTATGCAGCCTCCATGCTGGCGCGTTGCGCCGACAAACAGTTCTATTTTCCGATGATCGACGTGCTGTTTAAGCAGCAGTCGGTGTGGGCGAGGGCCGAAGATCCGCGCCCGCCACTGCTGCAAATCGCCAAATTGGCCGGTTTTACACAGGAGAGCTTCGAGGACTGCTTGAAAAATCAGGAGCTTCTCGACAATGTAAACGCAATTCGTAGCAAAGCGGCGGAAGAGTTCGGCGTAAACGGCACCCCGAGCTTCTTCATTAATGGCGAAAAATACAGTGGGAATTATACCGTCGAGGCAATGTCCGAGGCCATCGATAGCCTCCTTTGACACCCCGCATTGCGGGTATAACGGCATCCGGCTTGCTCGCCTAGCCGGCATTGAAAGTGCGCGGCGATGAAGTTCAACAAGCTGCGCCTGCTTGGCTTCAAATCCTTCGTCGAACCGACCGAATTCCTCATTGAAGAGGGATTGACCGGCATTGTTGGTCCCAATGGCTGCGGCAAGTCCAATCTGGTGGAAGCCCTGCGCTGGGTGATGGGGGAAAACTCCTACAAGAACATGCGCGCGTCCGGCATGGACGACGTGATCTTTTCGGGTTCCGGCAATCGCCCGTCGCGCAATTCGGCAGAAGTCACGCTGTTTCTCGATAATGCCGATCGTACGGCGCCTGCCGCCTTTAACGACGACGACGAGTTGCAGGTTTCGCGCCGCATCGAGCGCGAGTCCGGTTCGGCCTACCGCATCAACGCCAAGGAAGTGCGTGCCAAGGATGTGCAGCTTCTGTTTGCCGATGCTTCTACCGGCGCGCGCTCACCCTCCATGGTCGGGCAGGGGCGCATCGGTGAGTTGATCTCCGCCAAGCCGCAGGCCCGCCGTGCTCTGCTCGAGGAGGCTGCTGGTATTTCCGGTCTTCACTCCCGCCGTCACGATGCCGAACTGCGCCTGCGCGCCGCCGATCAGAACCTGGAGCGGCTTGAGGATGTCATCGGCCAGCTCGATAGCCAGTTGGACAGCTTGAAACGCCAGGCACGACAGGCAAACCGCTACCGCACGATTTCTGAAGACATCCGAAAGACCGGTGCGCTGGCCTTTCATCTGCGCTGGACGGCGGCCAAGACCGCCGAGGCGGAAGCCGAAAGCAGGCTGTCCCAGGCTGCTTCTGCCGTGGGTGAACGCGCCCAGCTTCAGGCCGAGGCTGCCAAGGAGCAGGCAGTGCTTGCCCACCAGATGCCCGGCCACCGCGAAGCCGAGGCAAAGGCTGCGGCAGCGCTCCAGCGCCTGACCATGGCCCGCAATCAGATCGACGAGGAATTGGCCCGCATCGCCGCCCGCCGCGAGGAACTGGAAAGCCGGATTGCCCAGCTTCACGACGACATTGCCCGTGAGGAAAAACTGGTATCGGAAAATTCCGAAATCCTCTCACGGCTCGATGCCGAGGAAACCGACCTTGCCGCCAAGTCCCAGGCGATGAGCGATACCGAGGCAGCGTCAAAGGAAAAACTGGCGGACGTTTCCGCCAAACTGACCGCCAGCGAAGGCAGGCTCAGCGAGCTGACGGCGAAGGTTGCCGAAACCAATACGCGCAAATCGCTGCTGGAGCGTTCCATCAAGGATGCAGGTGACCGCCGCCGCCGCCTGGATGAGCAGGCGGGGCGCGTCGAAGCGGAAATGCAGCAGGTTGCTGCCGAGATCGCCCGCCTTGGCGGCGACGCCGATCTTCAAAACCGTGCCACGCTCCTGGAAAAGCGCGTTGCCGATGCTGAAGCCGATCTTGCAGCCGCCGAGGAGGCCGCCGAAAAGGCACAGGCCAGCGAACAGGAAGCGCGTCCGCTGCTTGCCGAACTGAAGCAGAAACTCGGCGCTATCGAGACCGAGGCACGCACGCTCAACCGCATTCTCAATCAGGGTGGCCAGGACATGTTCCCCGCCGTGGTCGAGCGCATCCATGTCGAGCCCGGCTATGAAAAGGCACTTGGCGCGGCACTGGGCGAGGATCTGGATGTCTCTGCCGAGGCTTCGGCGCCGGTGCGCTGGCACCTGCTCGATGACGGGTTTGAGGCGCAGCCATTACCCGCCGCCGCCAAATGCCTCGCGGATGTGGTCAGGGCGCCTGCCGAACTTGCCCGCCGTCTTTGCCAGATTGGGGTCATCGACCGGGCTTCCGGTAACCACCTTCAGGGCCAGTTGAAGCCCGGCCAGCGTCTGGTGTCGCTCGAAGGTGATCTGTGGCGCTGGGACGGGTTTCAGGCAACCAGTGATGCGCCGACGGCTGCCGCCCAGCGGCTTGCCCAGAAGAACCGGCTTGCCGAACTCGACCGCGAGGCGATCGAGGCAACCAAGGCGCTGCGCGAGGCTGAAACCCTGTTCGACAGGGCAAGGCAGAATTCCGCCGACATGGCGGAGGCGGCACGTAATGCAAGGGACGCCTGGAGGGCTGCGCAGAAAGAGCTTGGCGAAACCCGCGATGCGATTGCTGCAGCCGAGCGCGCTGCCGGGCAGTTCACCGCCCGCCGGTCGGCACTTGAGGAAGCCCGCAACCGCCTGGCCGACGATGTGCAGGATGCGCTCGCGCTTTACAGGGAAGCCGAAACCCAGCTTGCGGCAATGGCCGACGTCTCCGAGCTTGAAAGCGAATTGCAGTCGCTGAAATCGGAAGTGGCGGAAGACCGCGCCAGTCTTGCCGAAGTGCGCGCAGATTTCGACGGCTTGTCGCGGGAAGCTGAAGCCCGGGGCCGAAGGCTCGAAACGATCAAGATGGAGCGTGCCGATTGGCAGCGCCGTGTTGCCAATGCGTCAGGCCAGATCGAACAGCTTACCAAACGGCGTGAAACCGCGCAGGCCGAACTGGCTTCAATCGAGGACGGTCCGGCACAGGCGGAAGCAAGGCGCCGCGAACTGTCAAACCAGATCAAACAGGCAGAAGGCGACCGCCAGAAGGCAGCGGACGTGCTTGCGGAAGCCGAAAACAAGCTGGCGGAAGCCGACAAGCGCGCCAGGGACACGATTGTTGCGCTCTCTGAAGCAAGGGAGGAAAGCGCACGGGCGGAGGAACGTGTCAGCGCGGCACGCGAACGCCGCGGCGAGATCGAGGAGCGTATCCACGAGGAACTCGAGTGTCAGCCTCACGAAACGCTCGCCATGGCACAGGTGGCGGACGCTGAAAATCTGCCCGAGCTTTCCACGGTGGAAACGCGGCTTGAAAAACTCAAATCGGAACGCGAGAGGCTCGGAGCCGTCAACCTTCGTGCCGAATTGGAACAGACGGAAATCAGCGAACAGCGCGATGCGCTGATCATGGAGCGCGACGATCTGGTCGAGGCAATCCGCCGCCTCAGGGCCGGCATTTCCAGCCTCAACAAGGAAGGCCGGGAACGCCTGCTGGAAGCCTTCGACGTGGTCAATGACCAGTTCCAGCGCCTGTTCACCCATCTTTTCGGCGGCGGCACGGCCGAACTGCAACTGATCGAGTCCGACGATCCACTGGAAGCCGGTCTCGAAATCCTCGCCCGTCCGCCGGGCAAAAAACCGCAGACCATGACCTTGTTGTCGGGTGGTGAGCAGGCACTGACCGCCATGGCGCTCATCTTTGCGGTCTTCCTGACCAATCCGGCGCCGATCTGCGTGCTTGATGAGGTCGATGCCCCGCTCGACGATCACAATGTGGAGCGATTCTGCAATCTGATGGACGAGATGGCTTCTTCCACCGACACCCGCTTCATCATCATCACCCACAACCCGATCACCATGGCGCGCATGAACCGGTTGTTCGGCGTTACCATGGCCGAGCGCGGGGTCTCCAAGATGGTTTCCGTCGATCTTCAGGAAGCCGAACGTATCCGTGAAGCCAGCTGATCGGACGTAAAAACCGCTTGTCCGCGGGGCAGGGGGCGGTCCAAATAGTTTGACAATGGCAAAAACCGCTTGCCATATCGTGCCGCAATGCGGCATTTTCCGGCGAATCCGCATACCACATGCGCGACAGACCGGGGAACGGACCGCAAGATGACGAAATGGGTCTACAGCTTCGCGAACGGCACGGCAGAGGGGAATGCCTCCATGGCCGCGCTGCTTGGCGGCAAGGGCGCCCATCTGGCAGAGATGTCATCACTCGATCTGGCGGTGCCGCCGGGCTTCACCATTACCACCGAGGTTTGTGACTGGTTCTACGCCAATGACCGGCAGCTTCCAGATGATCTCAAGGTTCAGGTCGACGCGGCACTTGAGCGGTTGAAATCAATCACCGGCCGGGAAATCGGCGATGCAAAGAAACCGTTGCTCGTGTCGGTGCGATCGGGTTCCCGCGCCTCCATGCCGGGCATGATGGATACCGTGCTCAATCTCGGTCTCAACGACATCACCGTTGAATCGATGGCGGCGGAGACCGGCGACAAGCGCTTTGCCTATGATTGCTACCGGCGCTTCATCCAGATGTATGGTGATGTGGTCATGGGCGTCGATCACGATCTCTTCGAGGAAATTCTCGACGAGGCAAAGGCCGATGGCGGACACGAGCAGGATACCTCCCTGCAAGCCGAAGACTGGGTTTCCGTGATTGATCGCTACAAGAAGCTCATCCGCGAGGAGCTGGAAGAGGACTTCCCCCAGGATCCTCGCCAGCAGTTGAGCGGCGCGGTCAAGGCGGTGTTCGCCTCCTGGATGAACCAGCGCGCCATCATCTTCCGCTCGATCAACAACATCCCTTCCGACTGGGGAACGGCGGTCAATGTTCAGGCCATGGTGTTTGGCAATAGCGGTGAAAAATCAGCCACCGGCGTTTGCTTTTCGCGCAACCCTTCAACGGGCAGTCGGGGTCTTTACGGCGAGTTTCTGGTCAACGCCCAGGGTGAGGACGTGGTAGCCGGTATCCGCACACCGCAGGACCTGACCGAGGAGGCCCGCCTTGCCACTGGTTCCGACCGTGCCTCCCTGGAAAAGCTCATGCCGGATGCCTTCGAGGAACTGGAACGCAATGTGGCAATCCTCGAGCGCCACTACCGCGACATGCAGGACATCGAGTTCACCATCGAGGATGGCAAGGTCTGGCTGCTGCAGACCCGATCCGGTAAACGCACGGCAAAGGCTGCCTTGCGTATTGCGGTGGACATGGCGGAAGAGAAGATCATCTCTCGGGAAGAGGCGGTCTGTGCCGTCGAGCCTGCCACCCTTGATCAGTTGCTGCACCCGACCATTTCCGAAGGAGCAGAGCGTGATGTGATTGCCCAGGGCTTGCCGGCTTCTCCCGGCGCTGCAACGGGCGAGATCGTCTTCAGCCCCGACGAGGCTGAAAAACTTGCCGCCCAGGACAGGCAGGTCATTCTGGTACGCGTGGAAACAAGCCCGGAAGACATTCACGGCATGAACGCCGCCCAGGGCATCCTGACCCAGCGTGGCGGCATGACCAGCCATGCAGCGGTGGTTGCCCGCGGCATGGGCAAGCCCTGCGTCTCCGGTGCCGGCATGCTGAAGGTCGACTACAAGAATGACATGATGACGGCCAATGGCCGGGTGTTCAAAAAGGGTGACATCATCACACTGGATGGCGGCAAGGGTCAGGTGCTGAGCGGCCGGGTCGAAATGGAGCAGCCGGAACTTTCAGGCGCTTTCGGCACGATCATGGAGTGGGCGGATGAAGCCCGCCGCATGCGCGTGCGCACCAATGCCGACACACCGAAAGAGGCACGCGCGGCGCATTCCTTTGGGGCCGAGGGCATCGGCCTTTGCCGCACCGAGCACATGTTCTTCGAGGAAGACCGCATCACGCCGATGCGCGAGATGATCATTGCCGATACCGAGGAAGAGCGCCGGGAAGCACTTGCAAAGCTGCTGCCGATGCAGCGTGCCGACTTTGTCGAACTGTTCGAGATCATGGCCGGCATGCCGGTCACCATCCGGCTGATCGACCCGCCGCTGCACGAGTTCCTGCCCCATGAAGAAAGCGATGTCGAGGCGGTGGCCAAAAGCATGGGCATCGACCCTGACCGGCTGAAATCGCGGGCGACCGCCCTGCGCGAGTTCAATCCGATGCTGGGTCACCGCGGCTGCCGGCTGCTGATCTCCCATCCGGAGATCGCCGAGATGCAGGCAAGGGCGATCTTCGAAGCGGCAATCGAGGCAGGAAATCGCACTGGTGATCAGGTGATTCCCGAAATCATGGTGCCGCTGGTAAGCCTCAAGCGCGAACTCGACCATGTGAAGGGAACCATCGACCGAGTGGCCGGGGAAGTGGAAAAGGAATCAGGTATCAAGCTGAATTATCAGGTTGGCACCATGATCGAGTTGCCGAGAGCCGCCATCCGGGCTGGCGATATCGCCGAAGTCTCGGAATTCTTCTCCTTCGGCACCAACG
>JAGRLQ010000122.1 GCA_020441735.1 Nitratireductor sp. | reverse complement strand
ATTCAAGGCATCATTCTGCTCACGGTGCTTTCCCTGGCCCCCGGAATTCTGATCACCACGACCTGCTTTACCCGCTTCATTATCGCATTTTCTTTCCTGCGTAGCGGCCTTGGGCTGCAATCGACGCCGTCAAACCTGATCGTTATCTCGCTTTCCATCTTCATGACCTATTTCGTGATGGAACCGGTTTTCCAGAAATCCTGGCAAGAAGGTATTCAGCCACTGCTCGACAACGATATTTCACAGGAGCAGGCCTATGACCGTGTGGTTGATCCCTTCAAGGGCTTCATGGTGCGAAATGTCCGCCCGGCCGACATTGCCCTGTTTGAGGATTTCAGGAATGCCAACCATCAGGCTTCCGCCGTTGAGGGCGAAGAGCCTGACGCCGGAGACGCGACCGCCGAATCCGCCGAGGATGCGCAGGCTACTCCCGAGGAGGATTCGGCTGATGGTGCTGTTGCGCTGCCCACTGCGGAAAACATAAGCCTCGGTACGATAATCCCCGCCTTCATGCTTTCAGAGTTGCGCCGCGGCTTTGAGATCGGCTTTCTGATCCTGCTGCCATTTCTCGTAATCGATCTGGTGGTTGCCACTGTCACCATGTCCATGGGTATGATGATGCTGCCGCCCACCGTGGTTGCCCTGCCTTTCAAGGTGCTGTTCTTCGTGCTGATCGACGGCTGGAACCTGCTTGTCGGCGAACTGCTGGAGTCGGTCACTTTCGTGATCTGAAAGCGCTCTTTTGCGGGGTTTTTCCGCTCTGCCACTCAAGGTAATAATCCGCCGATGAGCCAATTAGGCGCCTGCGGTTAACCATTTTTTATTTTTTGATCCCTACTGTTCCCTTCAAATCTCACGCAGCGGACCGGGCTATGCGGTCTGTGGCATGACGCCTGGCGTGCGAACCGGAATTCCGGAATGTCCCATTGCTTTTTGCTGACAATAGGGGACGGAAACCAATGTCCAGTATCAATACCAACGTCGCAGCGATGACGGCTCTGAAGTCGCTGCAGATGACCAACGCGTCCTTGGAAAAGACGCAGAACGCAATCTCGACGGGATACCGGGTTGCAGACTCCAAAGACAACGCCGCCTACTGGTCCATCGCAACCACCATGCGCTCGGACAACAAGGCTCTTTCCACCGTTCAGGACGCTCTGGGTCTTGGCGCTGCCAAACTCGACACGACCTATACTGGTCTGAACGCAGCTATCGATGTTGTTGATGAAATCAAGGCCAAGCTGGTTGCTGCCCGTGAGCCTGGTGTCGACAAGGCAAAGGTGCAGGCCGAGATCTCGGAACTGCAGGCCAACCTGACTTCCATCGCCACGGCTGCTTCTTTCTCGGGTGAAAACTGGCTGAGCGTTGACTCCGGTGCTACCGGCTACTCGGCTACGAAAGAGGTTGTTGCATCCTTCAACCGTGCTGCCGACGGCAGTGTTTCGGTCGGCACGATCTCCATCGACATCACCAGCACCGAACTGTTCGACGCTGATGACCAGAGCGGCATTCTCGACACCGAGATCACCACCACGGGTGCCGGCGCTGTGACCGTTTCGGTTTCGACGCTCGACATCACGGCTACTGGCATCGACGACACGGATATGGACGAGCTGATTTCGCATGTCGACAGCGCTCTCCAGGACATGACCACGGCTGCTGCCGATATCGGTTCTGCCGCCAAGCGTGTTGACCTTCAGAATGAGTTCGTTGGCAATCTGATGGATGCCATCGACCGCGGTATCGGTCAGCTTGTCGACGCCGACATGAGCGAAGAGTCGACCAAGCTGCAGGCTCTGCAGACCCAGCAGCAGCTCGGCATTCAGGCCCTGGCGATCGCCAACTCCGGCGCTCAGAGCATCCTGTCGCTGTTCCGCTAATAGGGAATTTCCCTGACAAACGGTTCCTTTCCGCCAATCAGGCGGGGAGGAGTTGGAACTGAAATTCGATTGGCCGCTGCCCTGACGGGTGGCGGCCTTTCCATTTTCACGCAAGCTTCAACTGTTACCCAACGACAATTGCCAGAGGTTTGCGCGAGGGGCTGAATCCCACTTGGCAGCCATGGATGTCAGTGAGGTGAAGCATGTCCAGCATCAATACCAATCCTTCCGCAATGACTGCACTTCAGTCTCTGAAGGTCACCAACAATGCTCTGGAGAAAACCCAGACCGCCATATCAACCGGCTACCGGGTTGCCACGGCTCGGGACAATGCGGCGTACTGGTCGATCGCCACAACCATGCGCTCCGACAACAAGGCCCTTTCCACCGTTCAGGATGCTCTCGGACTGGGGGCGGCTACTGTCGATGTGATGTACACAGCTGTCAATGACAGCATCAAGGCCGTTGACGAGATCAAGGCGAAACTTGTGGCGGCGCGTGAGCCGGGTCTCGACTGGACGAAGATTCAGTCGGAAATCACCGAACTGCAGCGCCAGTTGCGCGGAAATGCGGAGGCAGCTTCCTTCTCCGGCGAGAACTGGCTGGCGGTCGATTCAAGCCTGCCGGACTACAGTGCGACCAAGGAGGTTGTTTCGTCGTTCAGCCGCACCGGCTCCGGTGTGGCGGTAAGTACCATCACGCTCGATATGGCCGATGTGAAACTGTACGACGACAATGATCAGAGCGGCGTTCTCGACACGGAAACCACCACTACCGGGGCGGGCGCCGTGACGGTTTCGGTCTCTACCCTCGACATTACCGCCGCCGGCATCGACTATGATGATCTTGATGATCTGATTTCCTTTGTCGATCAGGCTTTGCTGCAGATGACTTCTACGGCAACGATTCTCGGCTCGGCGCAGGCACGTATCGAATTGCAGCAGAGCTTTGTGAGCAACCTCATGGATGCGGTTGAGCGGGGTGTCGGTCAGTTGGTGGATGCCGACCTCAATGAGGAATCGACCCGGCTGCAAGCACTGCAGGTGCAGCAGCAGCTCGGAATCCAGTCGCTTTCCATCGCCAACTCCAACAGCCAGAACATTCTGGCCCTGTTCCAGTAATCGCAAAACAACCCGCCCGACAGCAGGCTTCTCCCTGAAACTTCAGCGCCTTTTAGGCGCTGTTTTTTTCCTGCGGCGCCGGCCTGCAATTTTCAGGCAAGGTAGCTGATCCATTGTGAGTTGATTGCGGAGGTCACATGGATATCCAGTCTCGCCTGTTGAATTTGATCAATGTCCTGAACGGGCTCGATACCCGCAAGAAGATCGGCATCATTGCCGGTGTTCTGATCACGGTTGTCGCTGCGCTGGTCATCAGCGTCGCTCTCAACAAACCCGACACCCAGCCGATCTATACCAATCTCAGCCGTGAAGACATCAACGCGATGAGCAGGATCCTGGCGGAAAACAACATCGAGTTTTCCGCCAATGCCGATTCGGGCTCGCTGAGCGTTGGGCCGGCAATGGTCGGGCGTTCGCGGATGATACTGGCTGAACATGGCCTGCCTTCCAGCCAGGAGAGTGGTTACGAGCTCTTTGACCGAATGAATACCATCGGTCTGACGTCGTTCATGCAGGATGTCACCAACAAGCGGGCGATCGAGGGAGAGCTGGTTCGCACCATACAGATGATCGCTGGAATCAACTCGGCCCGGGTCCACATCGTGATGCCGGAAAAGAACGTTTACCGCCGGGCCCTTGGCGGAGCACCGACGGCATCCGTGGTGTTGAAAACCTATGGCCGGCTTCCCTCTGCATCGATCTTTGCCGTACGCCACATGGTGTCGGCAGCGGTGCCGAGCCTGGAGGTCGCAAACGTTACCATCGTGGATGCCAATGGCACGTTGCTGACCTCATCGGAAATGACGGCAACCAACAAGCTGGTTGATCTCGAGCGGGAATTCGAGAAGGAGGCGCAGGCCAAAGTCGCCAGCGCGCTGGGCGCGCATCTTGGCGGCGAGAACTACCGCGTTTCGGTAACCGCAAAACTCAACAGTGATCTCAGGCGGTCGGAGGAGACCTTGTTTGATCCTGACTCGAAGGTCGAGCGGTCAACCCAGATTGTGCGCGAAGCCGGTTCCAGTCAGAACAAGGAGACCTCACAGGCAACAACCATCGAGCAATCGCTGCCCGATGCTGCTTCGGAAGGTACTGCCGGCCAGTCGTCTCTTGAAAACAATGAGCGCCGCGAGGAAAGCACTCAATACGAGATCAACCGGAAACGCGTTGAAGTGGTATCTGAAGGCTACGCTGTTGAAGCACTTTCCGTCGCGCTGGTGGTCAACAAGGCACGCATTACCGAGCTGCTTGGTGCCAATCCGTCTCAGGCAGACATAGATGCCAAGCTGACCGATCTGGAAGCCATTGTCCGCTCGGCCCTGTCCGTCAGTGATGACCGCGGCGACAAGGTAACGGTCAGCATGGTCGAGTTCATTCCCACCGAGGCGGCAGCGGTGACAGGCGAACCGTTCTCGCTGATGCGGCTATTCTCGATGCACACCGGCGCGCTCATCAACGCGGTAGGTTTGATCATTGCAGCGATCCTCTTCGCGCTGCTGGGAATCCGTCCGCTGCTGGCTTTCCTGAACCGCTCCAATCCCGATCCTTTCTCGACGGCTGGAGCGCTGCCATCCAACGGTGGCGCAATGGGCGATGTGTTTGGAAACAATACCGCGCTTGCCGATGCCGGTGTTGCGGACTTCAATCCGGCCCTGTCAATGCCCGGTCAGATGCCGGCGGGTTTTGGCGGCACAGGTTCCGGGGTTGAATCCATTGAGGCGATCGCCCGGCAGGAGGCAGAGCTGCGCGACAAGCTGGAGGAATTTGTTTCAGAGGGTGGACAGCGCTCGGCGATCGCCATCCGCCAGTGGCTCAAGCAGGATGGCAATCCGGTTACCGTCGATGCGTAACCGCTTGATCTAAAAGAAAGGTTTCCAGGAGAGTCGCATGAAGAACGATGAGATGGCCCATGGCGAGATCATCATCATTCGCCGTGGTGATGGCGACCATGACGATCATCATGGCGGTGTTTGGAAGATTGCCTTTGCCGACTTCATGACGGCCATGATGGCCTTCTTCCTGGTCATGTGGCTCATCAACGCATCGAATGAGGAAACCAAGAAAGCAGTGGCCAGTTACTTCAACCCGGTCAAGCTGATGGATACCACCACCAATCCGCGTGGGGTGAAGAACCCGAAATACGGCGACGTAACCCGGGACGAGGACATTGAATCGGACACCACAACCATTACGTCCAATCGGAGTCCGACGGAAGAAGGCGAGCAGCAGCCCGTTTCCAAATATGAAGAACAGGCGATCTTCGTTGATCCATTTTCCCTGATTTCCGACATTGCCGGTGGCATTGGCGAGGACACCAGCAAATCCAAGGCTGTCAACGACGGCAAGGAATCGGCTTCCGACGGGAGGGGGTTGACCGATGGAAAGTCGTTTCAGGATCCCTTTGATCCGACTGCCTGGAATCTCAAGTTCGGCCAGTCGGACGATGCCGGCGCAGGAGCGATGCCGCAGCCGTTTCCACAGGAAGTAGAAAAGCCAGGGATAACGCCACAGCCCGATGCGCCGCAGCAAGATGCTGGCAAGCAGATGGACAGGGGGCAGATGGCTGGCGAGCAGATGGCTGGCGAGCAGGCGGCAGGGGATAAAGCTGCAACCGAAGCTGCCATGAATGAAAGCGCCACGGGCAGGGAGAAGAATGCCGCTGAACAGGCGGCAGCGGCAGATGCCGGACCCGGTGAGACGGCAGACCCCGATCAGAAGATTGTCGACGATATCCGCACCGTGCTTGAGAACCAGCAGGCAATAGACGGAGAAAAGCTCCCCTTTGAGGTCGAAAAAATGGCTGATGGGACCATCAAGATTGCCCTGATGGAGGGCAAGTCGGCACTGATGTTCTCCGTCGGATCGGCCAAGCCGACAAAGGCGATGATACTGGCTTTGCGCGATGTTGCCAGCAAGGTCATGGAAACCGGGAAGAAAGTATCGGTTCTGGGCCACACCGATGGCCGGCCCTATCGCGGCAAGGATTATGACAACTGGCGGCTGTCCACGGCACGTGCACACATGGCGCGGTATGTGCTGATCGATGGCGGGCTTGCGGATGAGCGGTTCGAGCGGGTCGAAGGCCATGCCGACCGGACGCTCAAATACCCCGACAATCCGTTTGCTTCCGGAAACCGCCGCATCGAATTGATCCTGCGGAGCGAATAGTGGCCTTGTCGTACAAGCCAGGCTCTGTCTTGCCACTTCTGTTCGCAGCGTTTGTGATGGCCGCTCAGCCGCTTGGTGCAGCGCTGGCATCAGGCTCTGCCAGTCATGGCGAGGAAAACGTTTCCGGCCATGCGGACGCCGGTGACGGTCACGGCAACGCCGGTGAAGAAGGCACGCAGACGGACCACGACCATGCCGCACGGCGTCTTTCTTACGATCCGCTGCCTACGGAAGGTATCCAGCCCTGGATGCTGGTGAGGGACCTGCAACTCCTGCAGGACATGCTGGTCGGTGGTGAGGCAAGCGCGCTTGAACAATACCGGCAGGAAATTCTCATCGTCGGTGCCCGGATGAAGCGGGCGGACCGGTCTGTGTGGAACATCCAGCGCAATCTGGACGCGGCTGCGACGTTCCTGCTGATTGGCGGTGATCCGCTGGTAGCAGAGATTGCGCTTAAGACGACCACGCTCACCGACAGCGATGTTTTGCCATTGAAGGTCGCCAAGGCCTATGCCGACAAGGACGTCAAAACTGCCATCAAGTATTTTTCCAGTTTTTCTGCTGCCGATTATCCACCCTCGATGCGTGGCCAGTTTGCCTTCGCGGCATCCGTAGTCATGGCGAATATCGATGCAGCGAAGGCCGAGAACCTGCTCAATGCTTCGCGAAGGCTGTCCGCCGGCACACTGATCGAGGAAACGGCACTGCGCCGGCTGGTTCAGATTGCCGGCCTGAAAAAGGATGCGCGCCAACTGAGCCATCTGGTGAGGAACTACAATGAGCGTTTTCCGGACTCGCCCTATTTCGGGGACTTCGTGAGGGCCTTCTATCAATCTTCGCTATTGGTCACCGAAGAGGACTTTCCGCTGATTGAGCCTTTGCTGCGCGAAGTTGTTGCCAGGCTGAGCCCGGACAAGCGGCTGAATGTGGTTTCGCTGATCGCAGAAAAGGCAATCGGCTTTGGCAGGCTGCCGCTGGCACTGTGGGCGGCGGACACGGGGCTCGAGCTTGTCAAACCCGATAGCGGTGTTGAGCACCAACTGAGCCTGTACAGAGCCGCTGCCCTGCTGCCCAACCGTGAAACCATGAACGATGCCAAGGTGTTGCTCGGCCGCATCTCCCGGGAGTGGCTCGACCGCGATCATGCCCGGCTGTTTGATGCTGTGACCGAGCTTGCTGGCCGTCTGGATTTTGATTTTGAGAACAGTGAGCTAGCGCAACCACGCGTGCGGATGGTGCTGCCACAGGACGCGGCAGACAGGCAGGCGGAGAATGAGGAAATGAAGACCGCCATGGCAAGCGAGATTGCCGCCGAAAGCCAACCGATCCTGATGCGTCGTGATGCGCTGTTCAAGCAATTGGACGACCTGGAAACAGTGGAGTTGAAATGAGTAGTGCCAACATGATGAGCGGTCTGCTGAATGCTTCCGGGCTGAAGGAGAGACTCCAGGAACTTAGCGGCAAGACGAAACCCCAACCGTCGGGTTTCCCCCAATCGGAGGCACACCCTGCAAGAGGCGGTTCCGGGGATGAGGAATTTGCAGCCCAGTTCGACCGCTTGACCAAAGAGGCATCTGTCAAGGATCTGCCGGATTTCAGCAATTCGGAGACCGCTAAGGAAGGGCCAAAGGAGAATCCAGCCACCTTTGCTGATGTTGAGACAAACAACGAGGTCAATACCGGTATCGAAGCGGAAGGTGCCATGGCCGACACGATGGTGGAAATCGAGGAGGATCAAGACGCCACGGATGTTTCTGAATCCAAGGGCAGTGCTGACGCAGAAACTGCGCCGGAAGCAAATGAGCACCGGCATGACGACACCCCGGGATTTGTTCCGCCCGCAGCGGCGGCGGCTGTCAGACCAGTGGAACTTCAAGGGCCGCAGCCGGTTGCCCGGGTCCCGGGCGATGATATTTCGCCGGTTCAAGCTGAAGGGAACAGGAAGGCTGATGTTCTTGACGGTGCCCGGTCGTGGCAGGCGGACCTGCAAGCCAAAAGGGATGGCGCATCGGCTGCCCGCATTGATGGCCGCATGGCGGAGCAACCTGTTCAGGCCTTCGGCCGGTACAACGGAAGCGATCTGTTCCAACGGCCCGTCACGGTGAATGCTGGCCGTTCCGGGCAACCGGTAGCGGAGGCTGTTCTGCGGCAGGGCGGAACCGGTTCAATGCCCGGCGAAGCGCCGCTTGTGCCGGTAACCGGTTTCAGGATGTCATTGGCGCAGCCGGCCCAGCCCGGAAACTTTTCCGAGAGGTTTTCAAGGCAGTTGGACATGATGCGGCCGGTGTTTCGGACCTTCCCGGGCAGTGACGGCTTGAGCAAGGCAATTGATGCCGGCGGGCAGGTTATGGCGCTGCAAACGGGCAATGCTGTCGGCGGGACAATCCCTCAGGTTCAACAGGCCATTCAGGCAAGCCTTGTTGATCTTGCCAAAGAAAGCACCAGCAATGGCCCGGTAACAAAAACCATGGAACTCTCCCTGCTGCCCCGTAGCCTGGGTGTGATCAAGGTTCACATGGTGCACAGCGGCAATCAGATCAACGTGGAAATCACGACCCATACAGCGGCTGCGACCCACGCAATGGAGACGGCCAAGAATGACATCCTAAAGGCTTATCTTCAGTATGGCATTCAGCCGGATGATGTGAATATCCGGGTGATGGAGATCCGCGATGCCACCCAGCCTTCACTTCCCGCCGGTTCGGAGCAGGACCGTAGCAGCCAGGGGAGCGGGCAGGGGCTTGCGCGCAACGGTGCCGGGTCCTCCATGGCAGAGCGGCAGGAAAATGCCAGCCACACACAGGAAGCGAACCTCAGCCACCGCGATGAGGGGCTGAAACAGGCTGAAGCTGCCAAACAGGCGCGCTCCAATGTGATGGGCAAGGTTCAGTACTTCTAGTTTTCGGTTGGCTCCACCGGAGCTTGTCCGGTCGATGCTTGGGCAGTTCTGAAAAGCTGCCGGTTGCCGAATTTACAATCGCCAGAAAGAGACCCAGTTCAGGTGTGTCAGCCAGCAGACAATCTCGAAAACAAACGTATTCTCAAAAGGTAAGAATGGAATACTCACACGGTGGAGACGTTGAAATTTTTTTGTGGATAACGTTTGAGATCGCAATCTAAGCTTGCAAATTCGGCAGAAAGGAACACCGAAACCCCAAAATATCGCTTACAAGATTTCACAATGGAACAGAGAGGGCCTAGTAATTTCTTACCTATTGTTTTTTTGAAAATCAGCCTTTCGAATCTTACTCAACCCAAATTATGAGTTACAAATCACGTATTGGTTGAAGGGTGGTCGCCCTTTTAATCCTTTGTTTACGGGGAAACAAAGTGATTCGGAGGGCGGGCGATGATCATTTTTTCAGAGTCACGACAAATCGTAGTTGAAAGTTACCGCAAGCAGTTTGAGCGGGTTGGGGAACTTCTCGTGCAGATGCAGGGGGAAGATCTGATCGAGTGGCTTACCTTGTCCGGCAAGGACGAGGTTTCGGCGGTGGAAGCTGTTCTCATTGGGGATGGCGAAAAGGACCTGGAACATGTTGCGGCCATTCGTTCCAGGCTCGAAGTGCCTGTCATTGCGCTGCTTGATAATCGCAATCTCCAGGATCTCGTCAGCCTTTATCATGCCGGTGCCGATGATGTGGTCTGCAAGCCGGTGCATTGCGAAGAACTGATGGTGCGGATTGCAGCGATCAAGAAGCGCATCCTGCGCGTGCCGAATGGCATGCTGGGGCAACGCGCCAGCGTTTCGGCGGAAGGGCAGGACAAGATCACCATTTTCTTCGATGGTGCCGACCCGCTGGTCAATGGCGAACCGCTGAGCTTGCCGCGGCGGGAGCGCCGGATCCTCGAATACCTGGCCAGCGTAAACGGGCGGCGGGTTACCAAGGCACAGCTTTTCAGTGCCATCTATGGTCTGTTCGACGACCATATCGACGAGAACGTGATCGAAAGCCACATCTCCAAGCTCAGGAAGAAACTGCGCGAGGCATTGGGCAGCGATCCGATCGATTCCAAGCGCTATCTTGG
>JAGRLQ010000121.1 GCA_020441735.1 Nitratireductor sp. | reverse complement strand
CGATCGATTCCAAGCGCTATCTTGGGTATCAGCTCGATCGGCAGTTCGTGGCCATGGTCAATGACCGTCCAATGGCGCTGAGCGCCTGAGCATGCCGGCTGGCGGTCAGTTTCAGGCAAGATTCAATTCCTAACATTGTTCCATCCAAGGCAAAACGACGGGGAATCCCATGAGCTTGTACGGAATGATGAGAACCAGTGTCTCTGGAATGGCTGTTCAGGCGGACCGTCTTTCCACGGTGGCCGACAACATCGCCAATGCCGGTACGACCGGCTACAAGCGGTCATCCATCGAATTCAGCACCCAGGTTCTGGATAACGCCACGGCGAGCTATGAGTCCGGCAGTGTCCGCAGCGTCGCCCGGTCGGCCATCAGCCAGCAGGGTGCGATCCGGGGAACCAGTTCGGGAACCGATCTGGCAATCAGTGGCGAAGGCTTCTTCGTCGTCCAGGATGAAAGCGGCGAGTTTTTCCTTACCCGTGCGGGCTCTTTCATCACCGATGACAGCGGCAATCTGCTCAACGCAGCCGGCTTTGCGCTTCTGGGATACAATATCTCCGACGGGACAAGTGCGCCGGTAGCGAACGGATTTGCCGGCCTTGAAAAAATCAATGTCGGCAGCCTGGCGCTGAAGGCGGTAGGTAGTACCCAGGCTTCGATGATACCCAACCTGCCGGCAAACGCGGATGCGGTTGCCGCCGCTGATTTGCCGTCTGCCAATGCGGCCAGTGCGGAATATTCCGGCAAGACATCGCTGCTCGCCTATGACAGCCTCGGCAATGAAAAGACCGTTGACGTTTACTTTGCCAAGATAGGTCCTGAGACCTGGGAGGCTGTTGTCTACGACAAAGACGCCGCGACGAACGGCGGATTTCCCTACACATCCGGCCCGCTTGCCCAGACCACGCTGGAATTCGACCCGTCCAACGGCTACCTGCTGCCGACGTCGGCAAACAGCATGACGGTTCCGTTTGCCCCTCCGGCTTCGCTTGAGCTCGACCTTACCGGCATCAGCCAGCTCGGTACCGGCTATTCGGTGCCCACCGCCAATGTTGACGGCAACCCGCCCGCTTCGGTCGAACGCGTTGAGATCGGTAGCAATGGCATTGTCTACGGCGTCTATCAGAACGGGTATGCCGAGCCGCTGTATCAGATTCCGCTGGCAACGGTTCCCAGCGCCGACAATCTCAGGGCGCTGCCTGGCAACGCCTATGCTGCAACCATTGAGTCAGGTGACGTGGTGGTTGGCATTCCGGAGCAGCCGGGTTTTGGCGCATTGGTTTCCGGTGCGATTGAAGAATCAAATGTCGACATGGCGACTGAACTTACAATCATGATTGAGTCGCAGCGCAGCTACACCGCCAATTCCAAGGTGTTTCAGACCGGATCCGATCTGATGGATGTGCTGATTTCGCTGAAACGTTAATGAGCGGCCATGACCCTAACTGACGCGCTACGGACAGCATCACATTCGCTCAACACCAGTTCGAAAGTGTTGTCGACCGTTTCGCACAACATTACAGGGGTCAACAATCCCGACTATGTAAGGCGCGACGCAAAAGTCTATTCCGACAACCTGTTTTCCACCCGCGTGCAGGTTACACGGGAGGTCAACGCGTCGATCTTTTCCGCCTCGATTTCGGCCAACGCCAACCTCTCGCGGTCGAGCGTTATTCTGAGTGGCCTTGACCAGCTGACCCGGCTGCAGGGTGGGGATGGGTTTGCCGAAACGGCGGCCTCCTCTCTGCAGCAGCTGAAACAGAGTCTCGAACTGGCAGCCTCAAATCCTTCGAATGAGATGCTGCTTTCGCAGGCAGTTCTGGGGGCTCAGGGGTTCGCCAGCACTGTCAACAACAGCTATGAGGGTATTCTCAATCTGCGGCAGCAGGCGGATGCGGCGATTGCCGAGGACGTTTCGCGGCTCAACGAGCTTCTTGGCCGGTTTGAAGAGACAAACACGACCATCGTCAAGGCGGCTCAGTCGGGCCAGGAGGCTTTCGACAGTGAAGATACGCGTGACACGCTGATCAATGAGATTTCCGAACTGATCGGCGTTTCCGTTATCCGCCGCGAAAACAACGACATGATGCTGATTGCCTCCAATGGCGCGGTGTTGTTCGATCGCCGGGCGCGCGAAGTAAGCTTCGAACCGATCCCGATCTACGGACCCAATACAACCGGCAATGCGGTTCTGGTCGACGGGGTTCCGATATCCGGCAACAATTCCCTGCCCATCCATTCGGGCAGCCTGGTTGGGCAGCTGGAGCTGCGTGACAACATTCTTCTGCAGCAGCAAAACCAGATGGATGAAGTAGCCCGGGCTGCAATCGAGTTGTTTGCCGAAACGGATCAGACAGGTGGCGGCAAACCGCCGCTTGCCGGCCTTTTCACCTGGAGCGGCGGGCCGGCAATTCCACCGGCCGGTGTCCTCGAGCCGGGCATCGCGTTCAGTTTTGCAGTCAATCCGCTGATCGATCCGGCGATGGGTGGAGATGTCAGCCTGTTGCGCGATGGGGGCATAAACGGGGACCCCGACTACATTTCAAACACGAGTGGCGCCGCCGGCTTTGCCGACCGGCTGTTTGAAATGTCGATGGCCATGGACACGCAGATCGCGTTTGCTGCCGAGGCAGGCCTGGGCTCGAACATGAGCCTGAGCGCCTTTGCCTCCGCCTCGCTCGACAGCCTTCAGCAGAGCCGGCAGGAAATCAGCGACCGTGTTGCCTATCAACAGGACCTCGCATCCCAGATCAAGCAAACGCTTCAGGAGGATTCCGGCCCCAATCTCGACTACGAAATGTCGGCGCTGCTTCAGGTGGAGCGGGCCTATCAGGCTTCAGCCAAGGTAATGAACGCTGTCGACAAGCTGTTCATGCAGTTGTTGCAGGTGGTGTGAGGCGGCGATGAAACTCGGACAGATCAGCACATACGCGCTTCACCACAGTCTGCAATCGCAGACCCAATCGGTGCAGAAGCAGCTTAACACCGCCAATCAGGAAATGCTTTCGGGGCGGGTTTCCGACATTGGCAAAAGCCTGGGCGGGCAGACTTCGCAGTTTGTCGATATGGAATCGCAGATCGGGTTCCTGGACCAGATCGCTTCGCTGAATGGCCTGCTCGGCACCCGACTTACAGCGATGCAGACGGCCATGGGCAGCATGGTCGATGCAACAAACAGCTTCATGCAGAATGTCTCTGCGGCTGTTGGCGGCAATATCGAACGCACAACGCTCAAAGCTCTGGGCGAGCAACTGACCGGGGCACTGAGCCAGGCGCTGAATACCAGCTTCAACGGCGAGTTCGTATTCTCCGGCATCAATACCGACCAGAAATCACTGATCGATTTCAGCAGTGCTGAAGGGGCTGCGGCGCGCTCGATGGTTGAAACGTCGTTTCAAACCCATTTTGGTTTCCCACCGTCCGACCCTGCAGCAGAGAACATCACCAAGACCCAGATGGAGGCGTTCATCGACGGGCCTTATTCCGATCTGTTCGACGATGCGAACTGGAGCACGGTGTGGAGCGGCACTGCCGACCGCGGCATGCGCTCGCGCATCTCACAGCGTGAGATCGTGGAAAACCCCGTAACGGCTACAGATGGCGGTTTTCGTGAAGCGCTATCGGCCGCTGTGCTGGTGGAAGTGTTCTCCGATTCTGCAATTGGCGGCGGGGCATTGGAAGCGGTTGCCGATCGCGGTTTCAAGTTGGCGGCAACCAGCGTTGGCAATCTTGCGAACTCACAGGGAAATCTCGGCGTCATGGAACAGCGCGTCGATGATGCCAAGCAACGTCTATCGCTTCAAAAGGATGTTCTGACCACGCATGTGGAGGAATTGGTCGGCATTGACGCTTACGAGGCCGCTACCCGTATCAACCAGCTCATGATCAGTCTGGAAGCATCCTATGCAGCGACTTCACGTCTGCAGGGCCTTTCGCTGATCAATTATCTGTAGGGACACCGCAATGCTCAGTAACGCATACATGGATACGCTGGAGGATAGTCAGCAGGACGCTCGGACCCGAGAACAGGAAGTCTTTTCCGAAGCGATACGGCTGATCGAGGAAGCGCGCTCCAACCCTCAGAACTATGCTGCCCGGGCGATGGCAATACACCACAATATCCGTATGTGGAGCTTCTTCATGGAGGATCTGGCCAAGCCGGAAAACCAATGCAGCAAGGAGTTCAAGGCGGGGTTCATCTCGGTCGGAATTTTCGTCCTTAAACATCTGCAATCCATGCGATCACAGCCTGACATGGGATTTGGCACTGTCAGGGAAATCAACGAAACCATGTTAAAAGGTTTGGGTGGGCCAAAATGAAAATCTTTCTCAGAGCCAACGAACGTATCTTCATCAATGGCGCAGTGTTGCGGGTCGACCGCAAGGTCTCGCTGGAACTGATGAATGACGCAACTTTCCTGCTCGAGAACCACGTTCTGCAGCAGGAGGATGCAACCACGCCACTGAAGCAGCTCTACTATGTGGTCCAACTCATGCTCATGGATCCATCGGTGGCCGGCGATGCCCAGGTGCTTTTCAAGGACATGGTCGAGGGGCTTTTGTCCACCCTTGAAAACCGCGAACTGGTCGAAGGGGTAAAAGCGGTGGATGTCGAAGTATCCACCGGCAAGAATTTCCAGGCTCTCAAAACGCTTCGCGGCCTTTTCGATACCGAGGCGGAGGTTCTTGAATCGCCATCTGTCAGCACTGCAAAGCTTGCCGCCTATGCGCAGGCTCACAGCAGCGAAAACGGGGGCAGGGAACAAGCCGACAAGAGAGGAGCATGACCGTGAGCACCATTCCTGCTGTCGTGCCATCCGGCGACAATACCAACCTTATTTCCAAGACCGATAACAACAACAAGACTGCAGACTATGATGCATTTCTGAACCTGCTCGTCGCGCAGTTGAAAAACCAGGACCCGACCAATCCGTCGGATCCGGCACAGTTTCTGTCACAACTGGCATCCTTCTCGGGTGTCGAGCAGCAGATCAAAACCAACGAGCACCTGACGGCGCTGCTTTCCATGGGGCAAGCGGGTGAAGCCGTGCAGCTCATCGGTGCGACGGTTGCATCCGCTGATGGCAGCGTCGAGGGCGTGGTTGCTTCGGTGACGCTCAGCAACAGCGGTGTTATCGCCAATCTGCAGGACGGAAGTACGGTGCGGATGAGTGACGGCGCACGCATTCTGTCGCGATAGGGTAGCGTACCTGCCGGTTTCGGCAGGTGTTGGAGAACGGGGAAAACGATGAATGAAGCCGAAGCACTGGAACTGGTGCAGTTTTCTTTCAGCGTTCTGATCAAGACAGCCGCGCCGATGATCATCACTGCCATGGCAGTCGGCACGCTGATC
This sequence comes from Nitratireductor sp., assembly GCA_020441735.1. Lineage (GTDB taxonomy): Bacteria > Pseudomonadota > Alphaproteobacteria > Rhizobiales > Rhizobiaceae > Salaquimonas. Next base: position 6,929 of record JAGRLQ010000121.1, on the reverse strand, counting down.
GCGTTGCTGCAGGCACTGACGCAGATTCAGGAAATGACCCTGACCTTCATTCCGAAGATCGTCGCCGTGCTGGTGGTTGCTTCCTTTACCGCACCCTACATGGCCTCGCAGCTCGGCCTGCTGGCGCGGCTGACCTATGACCGTATCTCGACCGGTTTCTGACCGGGTTACCTGGGGCGTGTGTTTGATGACGGAACGGGGGTAGGGAAGGCATGTCGAATACAGCAGCGTCACCTGCGGCATCCTCTCCGCTCGACCCGTTTTCCAATCACAGCCGCGATGTCATCTTCGCGATCGGCATTCTGGTCATTCTGGCCATTTTGTTCCTGCCGATCCCGCCGACGCTGATCGATATCGGGCTTGCCTTTTCGATTGCCCTGTCGGTTCTCATCCTGATGGTGGGATTGTGGATTCAGCAGCCGCTCAATTTCTCCTCCTTTCCGACGATCCTGCTGATCGCGACCATGCTGCGCCTGTCGCTCAATATTTCGACGACGCGGCTGATCCTCTCCAATGGCCATTTGGGAGAGCGGGCCGCCGGTGACATCATCAGCGGCTTTTCCAAATTCGTCATGGGCGGCGATTTCGTGATCGGGGTCATCGTCTTCATCATCCTGGTAACGGTCAACTTTGTGGTGATCACCAAGGGTGCAACGCGCATCGCTGAAGTGGGTGCGCGGTTCACGCTGGATGCCATCCCCGGCAAGCAGATGGCGATCGATGCCGATCTGTCTGCCGGCCTGCTCGATGAGAAGGAAGCGCAGAAACGCCGGCGCGAGCTTGAAGAGGAAAGTTCCTTCTTTGGTTCCATGGATGGCGCCTCGAAGTTTGTGCGTGGCGATGCGATTGCCGGCCTGATCATTACCGCCGTCAACATATTCGGCGGCATCATCATTGGCGTGCTGCGTCATGGCATGAGTGTTGGAGAGGCTGCCGATGTATTTACGCGCCTGTCGGTTGGTGACGGTCTTGTCTCGCAGATCCCGGCACTCATCGTATCCCTTGCTGCGGGCCTTCTGGTGTCGAAGGGCGGAACGCGTGGCTCGGCTGATCAGGCCGTCATTTCCCAGCTTGCCGGATACCCCAAGGCGCTGGTGGTGGCCGCCGGCCTTCTGGCGTTTTTGAGCCTGACGCCGGGCCTGCCGTTCTTTCCGTTCATCCTGCTTGCGTCAGCGATGGCTTTCGTTGCCTACATCATTCCCGTTCGCAAGGGGCAGCGGGCGCGGGCCGAGAAGGCGGCCGACGATGCCAGGCTTCAGGAACAGGCCGAACAGGATGCCGACTCGATCCAGACTTCCATGGAAGTGGCCGCGCTGGAGCTGTCGGTCGGCAAGCAGCTCGGGCTCAAGATTCTCGTTGATAATCAGGAGATGGGTTACCGCATCTCGCGGATGCGCAAGAAGTTTGCCAGCGAGTACGGTTTTGTCATCCCCGAAGTAAAGGTGCGGGAGGATCTCAGCCTGCCGCCCAGAAGCTACAAGATCAGCCTGTTCGGTACCGCCGTTGCCCAGCACGATGTCAGCCTGACGGATGCAATGATCATCACCAACAAGCCGGAGCAGATTCCGTATGAGACAGAATCGATCCGCGAGCCGGCATTTGGTGGCACAGCCTGGCTGGTGCCGGATATCTATGCTGCAGAACTGAAACTGCAGGGATTTCAGGTCATTGACCCGATGTCCCAGGTTCTGACCCATCTCAGCGAGGTGGTTCGAAACAACCTCGATCACCTCTTCTCCTACAAGGACATGCGCCAGTTGATCGACGGGCTGGATCGCGAATATGCGAAACTGGTCGAGGAGATCACGCCGTCGCATCTGTCTTTCTCCGGCCTGCAGGCCGTCTTCAAGATGCTCCTGGCCGAGCGCGTATCGGTTCGCAATGTTACCAAGGTGCTTGAGGCGGTTGCCGAGATCGCACCCTACTGCAAGCGCGGCGAGCAGATTGCCGAACATGTGCGGATGCGGCTTGCCCAGCAGATTTGCGGCACCGTGGCCCAAAACGGGCAATTGAAGATTCTGCGCATGGGCAACCACTGGGATGAGGCCTTTAACAAGGCCTTGCAGCGTGACGCCCGTGGAGAGCTGGCGGAGTTCCAGATGCCCAGCGACGAACTGGAGCGCTTCGGCCTGAACGCCAAGAAGAAGATCAAGGAACTGTTCGATCAGGGCCATCAGTTCGCGGTCGCGACGACACCTGAATCACGCAAGTATGTGCGCATGATCATTGAGCGGCTGTTCCCGTCCCAACCGGTTATCTCCAATCTCGAAATCGCCGGCGGCATCGATATCGAGGTGCTCGGCGAAATTGGCGATGGAGCAGTTTAGCCCCTATTTTCTGGCGGTCTTTGCAATTGCGGTTCGCACCACTACCGCCTTCATGATTCTGCCCGGCTTTTCGGCAGCGCAAATTCCGATGCGGGTGCGGCTGTTTTTGTCACTGGCGGTCACTTACTCGGTATTCTTCATGTCCGATGACCTGTCCGGCCTGGCCGTCTTTCAGCAAGAGCCGACGCCAGGCTGGTTTGTGGTAATGACGATGCGCGAGATGCTGGTTGCAGCAATCCTCGCGGTGCCCATCCGGTTCCTGTTTCTGGCGCTTGGCTTTGCCGGTGAGATCACCATGCAGTTCATCGGCATGAACCCGATCCCCGGAACCCCGATTGGTGACGATCAGCCCACGACGGCACTCTCCGCCTATTACAACATGGTGGCGCTGATCCTGTTTTTCGTCACCGGCCTGCACCTGCAGTTCATCATGGCGCTGGCGCTTTCCTTCGAAGCCTTTCCGCCGGGTGAAATACTCAATGCGCCGGTTGTGGTTGAGAAGTTTGCCACCGAGCTTTCGACCTTCTTCAACATTGCATTGCGGCTTTCCGCGCCGATCCTGGTCTATTCGGTCGTGGTCAACATGATTGCCGGTCTGGTCAATAAGCTGACGCCGTCGATCCCCATCTACTTTGTTTCGACACCGTTTCTGATTTTCGGCGGTCTCTACATTCTGCTGATCATCGGCAACGATATTTTGTTCAACTTCAACATTGAAGCGAGCAGGCTGGTCGATTCCCTGTTGTGAGCGCCGCTCTTCCAGCTTCAGATAAGCTAACATTTCTAGCATTGCGACGGATTGTGGAAGTAAGCCTTTCGACGAAGGACGGGAACTGCCTTGGCAAACATGATTGATGCCGTAACCCTGCAAGCCGGCACGATGGCGCCCCAGACCGAAGCCTGCGCGCCTCAACATACAGCACAATGCAGCACGCCTTTCACGCTTGAAGCTGCGCCGACGAACGCGGCAGCACCTTCCCCCATTGCACTGAAGGGTGATGCAGCGCAGGCCGGTCGCCCCGACGCGGCAAAAGAGTTCGAGACCATGGTGGTCTCCTTCATGCTGAAGGACGTGGTCAATAGCGATCTCAAGAATGTTCTTGGTGAAGGGGCGGGTGGAGACTTCTATCTTTCCGTCTTCACCGATGCAGTCGCCCGGCAGATCGTTAAGGCCGGCGGCATAGGTATCGAACAACACATAGGTCCGAGAGCCGATGATTGATCATTCCCATCATACCGGTGCCGGCACGCTGCCTGAAAATGCGGCCGGCCGGCCAACCACGCATCTTTCCCAGGTGGTCGCCAATCTTACCAGGCTGCTCGATTATGAGCATCGTCTGCTGGCAGCAAACGAGTACGACAAGCTCGATTCGGTCGTTGCGGACAAGCATCGCATCATGAACCAGCTTGTGGCCCTCACTCCGGGGCAGGGCCAGAGATCAGGTCAGGGGATGGGGCAGACGGCCTCAGGGCTGCTAGAGGCGGAACTGGGCGGCCTGAAGTCGAAGCTGGAACGCAACATGAAAGCACTCAAGATCCGCTCCGGAGCGATCAGTGAACTGGCCGGAACCATCGAAGATGCCATGCGCAGCGCCCAAAGTGATGGAACATACGGGCCAAACGGGTTCTAACCATGCTCAAGACGATCGCCATAAGCGTCTGGCTGATGGGGCTCCTGGCCGGGTCGATGTTCTACTTCTCCACGCTGCCTCCACCCAGCGCTGACGATCACGAGAAGAAGCCGGACTTGGAGTATGTCAACCTCCCGCCCATAACGTCGGTGATCATCCGCGACAAGGCGATCCGCGGTTATGTGATTGCAGAGTTTTCCGTTTCGATTGCAAAGGGCAGGGGTAGCGAAATCAGGCAGCCGCTTGAGCTGGTATTGCGCGATCTGGTGATCAAGGGAATGCATGCCAACAAGAAGCTGGATATCTTCAAACTGGACGATTTCGATGTCGCTGCTTTCTCGGAGGATCTTCGTGACAAGCTGAACGAAAAACTGGGCGAGGGCTTTGTCGATTCAGTGCTGGTTCAGGATCTCAACTTTGTCAGCAAGGAAGATGTCCGCGACATGCTGATGCGAAAGAGCTGATTCAGGTGGGCATGATCCCAAGTATCCAGTTCCGTTGGGTAAGCAAACAGAGACTATTGTTGCCGTTTCGTCAGGTGTCGAGAGTATGCGCATGGCATCATACCGCTTTCCAAATGTTCTCCGCCTCCGGCGCACGGATAAATATAAAATATTCAAAAAAAACAATATAATATACTTGTCCAAACTTGAATATTTTGGCGTCACTGATCTAGCCAACAGGTGGCATGCGACCTAATGTGAGGTAGTCAGGGGGTCGTCCAGATTAAACAGTCATTGTCTACCGTCGGCACCAGTTTGAAAGTTCCTGAAGCGCTGGATGAGGCTGTCATTCCGCAACAGATTCGCTTGGCGGAGAGCAAGGGTGATCTGGCTGAAATATGCCTGAGGGTCTGCCGCCTCAACGGGTTTTCAAATTACTGCCTCATCCGGCAAGTTGAGGACAGTTCGGGCGCGGCAGATTGGGTAGCGTTGCTTGACAACTGGCCTGCCGGTTTGACCGATGTGCTGGCAACCCTCCTGTCGGAGCAACTGGCTGGCCGGCCTGCGTCACAGCTTATCGCTGCCGGACCACGCTGCCTTACCGCATCGGAGCAGGAAGAAAATCCTCTGGTCTCCCAGCTTTTTGCATCAGGCCTGAAGTACAGCCTGCTTTTCCGCTTGCATCGAGCGGGCAGCGGCGATGCCGTCATGTGCTTTTCCGGGGACCGGCATGGGGCCAGTGAAATGGAGCTCATGTCGCTCCAGTTTTACGCGATGCTGGTTTATGACCGTCTGATGATGCTGACGGAAGCGGAAGAAACCAGAAGAGGCGGCGAGCTTTCTCCGCGGGAACTGGAATGCCTTCGCTGGATTGCAAAAGGCAAAACCAGTTCGGAAATCGGCATTATTCTCAGCCTGTCTGAAAACACCATCAACAATTACATCGTCAATGCATGCCGCAAGATGGGGGCTGTAAACCGCCTCCACGCCGTTTACCTGTCCCTGAAAAGGGGCCTCATTTCCTGAAACTCTTCGCTGTTGGCGAAATTCGGCAAGCCCGGCAAAAGGCTGGGCGTGTATTCCGGGATGCATCGACATTCGGGATACGGATCATGGGGTTTGATTACCAGCGGGCCGGCCAGTTTGTTGCGGTCATTAGTTTGATGATCGCAGCCCTTGTTGCCGGCGGTTTTGATGCGGCGCAGGCAGGCATCTGCAAGCAGGATGGCGTGATCAATCTTTACTCGGCAAGCTGCGGACAGAAGACGGCCCTCGAAAACCCCGTTGCCGAACCGGCCCATACTCTGCCGAAAAGGACTTCCCACACCATTAGCCAGCGTTTGCAGCCTGTGCGTTTCGAGAAGGCGGTTGTTCTGGAGGTTGAGTCCCGGTCTGCCCGCGGTGTCCCCGCTGGAGCCGTCCGGTTCGGTGTTCGGTGTTTTCGTAACCAGATCAACCTGGCGTTCTATTTCCCCGGGCAGGAAATGTCCGATTACCGGGAAAGATCGGAAATCCTCTACCAGGTTGATGGCGGCAAGGAGAAGGTTCTTGAACTGAAACTCGCCGGTACCAGCAACAATGTTCTGGGTGTTTGGGAAGGCTACAGGGCTGTGCCTTTTCTGATGGAAGTCTTGAGCGGCGGTTCCCTGTATCTCAATGCGCTGAACAAGCAATATTCCGAGATCGAAGTGGAATTTGACACGTCGGAGCTGCGTGAACGTATTGGAACCGTTCGGGACCAATGTAGCTGGTAGTATAATTTCTAGTGCTATAAATCATTTCGCGGGCGAAAGCGTCCGAAACCAGGATAATTCGGTAGTTACAGCGGTTTCGTTATATTTCATGCGGTTGATGCCAGTGTTGACCTGATTTTCGCAAACACAAGCTTCGGGCAAGGAGCAGGCAACATTATCGCCGACGATTTGGAGAAGACCATGACAATTTCATCCGTACAATCGTCACTGCATTTCCAACAAGTCCACCGCTCTGCTGTGCATCCGGGAAATGCCGGAGAGAAAGCCGGAGCTGTTCAGGGCGGCCACGCATCCATTGGGCGCGGAAGCCCATCGGGCTCTGCTGCTGCAATTCCGGGTTCGCTACGTGGTATGGATTTCGGTGCTCTTCTGCCCATGCGAGAGAATGTGGACGTGCGAGGTACTGCGCCGGGCAGCCAGCAAGCTTATGCGGATGTTGTCGGGGCAACTGCCGAAGAAACGCAGGCATCCCTTGCTGCGCATTACGGCGAAGCAGAGTACTCCCTCAATCCCTGAAGTCTGCCGGTTCGGCTTTACGAGCCGGTATTTCGCTGAAGGGCGAATTGGGCCATCGCCTGCAAGTTGGTCTTGGCGGCGAGTTTACAACGCGCAGCCGTCAGAACTGACGTGATCGTCAAATCCGACAGCATCAGTTCTTCGGCGGTTTGTGTAACCGTCAAACCTGACATCAGGTACATCATGACCTTTTCCTCAAGAGAGGAAAGTTCTGCTGACACGCCCATAGGACCATTTGACCCCTCAATGACCCGGTTG
>JAGRLQ010000120.1 GCA_020441735.1 Nitratireductor sp. | reverse complement strand
AACAGGTCCTCGCGGAACTTGCCCTCCGCCATCAGCTTTTCAAGGTTGCGGGCGGTTGACGAAAGCACCCGGACATCCACCTTTACGCGGTTTGAACCGCCAACGCGCTCGAATTGCTGTTCGACCAGCACCCGCAATATCTTGTTCTGCGTGTCGCGCGGCATGTCGGCGACTTCGTCAAGATAGATCGTGCCGCCATGGGCTTCCTCCAGCGCACCGATCTTGCGTGGTACGCCATCGCTTCCCTCGCTGCCGAACAGTTCGTATTCCATGCGGTCCGGGGTTATCTGCGCTGCATTAAGCGCGATGAAAGGGCCTTTTGCGCGGGCTGAGTGGCGGTGAATGGTGCGCGCCACCAGTTCCTTGCCGACACCGGACCCGCCAATGATCATGACCCGGCTGTTTGCCGGCGCGACCTTCTCGATCGTCTGCCGCAGGCCTGTCATGGCCGGTGAGGAACCGATCAGTTCCGGCATGTCCGTGCTTTTTTCCTGAAGCTCGCGTATCTGCTTCTTCAGGCTGGAAGTTTCCAGCGCCCGGTCTGCGACCTGCAGCAGCCGGTCGACCTTGAACGGCTTTTCGATGAAGTCGTAGGCGCCGTTCTTGATCGCCGAAACGGCGGTCTCGATGTTGCCGTGACCGGAAATCATCACCACCGGAAGATCGGGATTGTCCTTCTTGACGGTTTCCAGCAGTTCGAGCCCGTCAAGTTTCGATCCCTGCAGCCAGATATCGAGAAAGACCATGCTCGGACGCCGCTCGGCGATGGCCGCCAGCGCCGAATCACTGTCACCGGCGGTACGGGTTCCGTGTCCTTCGTCTTCCAGAATACCGGCAACCAGTTCCCGGATATCCTGTTCGTCGTCGATTACCAGAATGTCGGTAGCCATCAGGACGCCTTCTTCCTTTCTTTCGGTTTCTTGTTGGCCGGTGCCCCGTCCGAACGGCCTGATGCTGCTTCTGCAGCCTGTTTTTGATCCACCTCGACTTCGCCGCCCCCTTGCTCCGGTGAGCCTGAATGCAGCCCGGAAAGCGGAATGCGAAGTCTGGTCCTCGCGCCCCGGCCGCCTTTTGCCACCTCGGGCGAATCCATCAATTCAATGCTGCCGCCGTGGTCCTCCATTATCTTGCGCACGATTGCGAGCCCAAGGCCCGTCCCCTTCTGCCGGGTCGTCATGTAGGGTTCCAGCAGCTTCTCGCGGTTCTCCTCCGGCAATCCCTTGCCGTTGTCAGTGACATCGATCACGATCATGTCGCGGTCATGCCATGCCTTTATCCGGATACGGCCCGGATTGCCCGCGTCCGGCGGCGGGGTCGCGCCCTCGATGGCCTCTACCGCATTCTTGATGACATTGATCAGCGCCTGGGAAAGCAGCCTTTCATCGAACAGGGCCGGATTGGCACGCTCCGCAAGATCAAGTTCGAACTGGATGGAAGGATTGGCCACCTTCTGGGTAAACAGCGCTTCCTGAATGGTGGAAGACAAATCCCCCTCGCGCATCTCCGGTTTTGGCATGCGGGCAAAGGAGGAGAATTCGTCGACCATGCGCCCGATATCGCCCACATGGCGGATGATGGTGTCGGTGCACTGATCGAAGACCTCCCGGTCCTCGGTGATATATTTGCTGTAGCGTTTCTTGATGCGCTCGGTGGAAAGCTGGATCGGGGTCAGCGGGTTCTTGATCTCGTGGGCGATGCGGCGGGCAATATCCGACCAGGCTGTGCTGCGCTGGGCGGCTACCAGCTCCGTGATATCGTCAATGGTGATGACGAAGGAGTGTTGCTTGGATTCCTCGCGCTCCTGGGTGACCTGAATGTTGAGCGTCTTGGTCTGGCCGCCGATCAGCATGGTCAACTGCTCGCGGTATTCGCTGCGGCCGCTCTGGCGCGCCCGTTCCAGCACCTCACCAAGTTCGGGAAAGGCGTCGCCCAGGGGTGTCTTTGCTGCAAGCGGCTGGCCCAGAATATTGGCGGTGGCGGAATTGGCGATGCCGATCCTGCCCTTGGTATCGACACCGATGACGGACGCCGTTACGCCCGAGAGCACTGCTTCGGTAAAGCGCGCACGGCGGTCGATATCCTCGTTGGCCTGCAGCAGCTGGCCGCGCTGCTGTTTGAGCTGCGTGGTCATGATGTTGAAGGTATCGCCGAGACTCTTGAAATCGCCCTCGTTGTGGGTTGTGTCCACGCTGACATCGAGATTGCCGCGGGAAACTTCATCTGCGGCGCCAATGAGGTGGCGGATGGGGCGCACGAAACGGTCGGCCACGCTGATACCCATCCAGATCGCCGCCAGCAGGATCATCAGCGCCATCGCCAGATAGAGCACCGCAAAGGTGAGCTGAACCGGAAGCCGGCTGAGTTCCAGCTCGTTGTATTCATTGGTATTGGCATCCATCTGCCTGACCGCCGAGAGCACGTCGTCGCGCAATGGCCGCACCGTGTACAAAAAGGCATCGGGGATGACCCGCATCTTGAGCACGCAGCCGATCAGGTTCGAAGTGCCATTGGGAATGAAGATCACATCCCCACTGTCGGCAGCGCTGAGCGATTCGGCTGGAACAGCCGGGACCTCGACATTCGAATTCACCTTGGTGGTAATGATCTCCGTGCCGTCGACGCGCACCAACTGAGCCTGGATCATTCCCCTGCCCCGCGTCTGCAGTCCCATCAGTTCGGTAAACCCCGTACGGTCAAGGCTGAACAGTTGCCGCGCCCGGTCGAGTTCGCTCGCCATCGAAACCGTGGCGTTGATATGGACCTGCGTGCTTTCGTCCAGATAGGCTTCGGCAACCGACATCGACCCTTCGACGATCGACTTCGTTCGCAGTTCGAACCAGCGGTCGAGGCCGAGATCAAGGGTGACGCTGGCAACGATGGCCACCATGATCGCCGGGATCGCCGCAACCAGGGCAAACAGGCCGACAATGCGGATGTGCAGCCGAGCGGCTGCCCGGCCCTTCTGCCTTGAGCGCAGCAGCCGCGCGACTTCCATGCCGATCAGCGATGCAAGCACCAGCGCCAGCAGGGTGTTGGCCGCAAGGGCAATCGTTACCACCGTTCGATTGGGCTCAAGCGGCGTCAGGCCAAACAGGATCAGAAAGGTGAAGACACCGGTTATCAGCAGTGAAACAACGGTGGCAAATCCGAGTTTGCGCGTGATCGACCGGTATTCCGATGAATCGACCGCAGGCTCCATGGCTGCATCCCGCAGCCCTCCGGCATTGCCCACGGCGGCACCGCCCGAGGCAGGGCTGGCCAGGGGAACGCTGTCCATGGGCGCTGAAACCGAACTGTTGCTCACGCTGACCTGTTCCGGTGGGTTGCCAGTGGATTTAACGAGATGCGCCGGAGACTCTGCCGCCCGCACAGACAATCTGTTGCATCTCTGCAACGCGAATGTGGCAAAAAGGAAACACGAAATCAAACGATTTGCAGGCTTCAACGAAGCAAATCACAGTCCCCGGGATGTCTGCCGGCAGAATTGAACTACTCTCAGCGGCGCGGATCGATATCGAGTTCGCGGATTTTCTTGCGCAGTGTATTGCGGTTGAGCCCCAGAACCTCCGCAGCGCGTATCTGGTTGCCGCGCGTGTAGGAAAGCGTGCCGAGAATAAGCGGCTTTTCAAGCCGTTTCAGCACGTCGCGGTAAAGCCCGCTTGGCGCATTGCCCGACTCATAGGCCTGAAAGTGGCCCGCCACCCAGTTTTCGGTCGCCAGTGAAATATCGGCAAAGGCTTCGCCGTTTGAAATCGCCGCCGGAGCAGCCTCCGGTGTTGCCAGTTCCTGACGGATGATGTCGCCGGTAATCGTATCCTGGGAGTAAAGCGCGGAAAGCCGCAGGATCAGGTTCTCCAATTCGCGTACATTGCCGGGCCAGTCATAGCGGCGCATGGCATCGATGCCGCCCGAATCGACCACCTTGCGGTCAAGGCCGTTGCGTTCGTTGAGTGCGAGGAAATGCTCGACCAGATCGGGAATGTCCTCGCGCCGCTCGCGCAGCGCCGGCAGCCGCAGCGGCACGACGTTCAGCCGGAAAAACAGGTCTTCGCGGAACTCTCCCTTGTTGATCGCCGAACGCAAATCCTTGTTGGTGGCCGCGACGATGCGCACATCGCTCCTGATGGGCGTGCGGCCGCCCACCGTGGTGTATTCGCCCTGCTGAAGGACGCGCAGCAGACGGGTCTGCGCCTCCATCGGCATGTCGCCGATCTCGTCGAGAAACAGGGTTCCGCCTTCGGCCTGCTCGAAGCGGCCACTGGAGCGCGTCAGCGCGCCCGTGAACGCACCTTTTTCGTGGCCGAACAACTCGCTTTCGATCAGGTCCTTGGGGATCGCTGCCATATTGATGGCGACAAACGGGCCATTCTTGCGCTTGCCATATTCATGCAGGGCGCGTGCGACCAGTTCCTTGCCGGTGCCCGACTCGCCGCTGATCAGCAGTGTCAGATCGGTCTGCATCAGCCGTGCCAGCACCCGGTAGACATCCTGCATGGCAGCCGAGCGGCCGACCAGCGGCATGTCGTGGGGCCTGGTTACAGGTTCGGCCTCGGCATGGCCGTTGCGCGGTTCATCGACGGCACGCTCGGCGATGGCAATCAGTTGCTGCAGGTCAAACGGCTTGGGCAGATATTCATAGGCGCCGAACTCCGAGGCGCGGATTGCCGTCATGAAGGTATTCTGTGCGCTCATGATGATGACGGGAAGTTCCGGCCGGCTGCGGCGGAACTTGGGGACATATTCGAACGCATCGCCATCGGGCATCATGACATCGGTCACCACAAGATCGCCCTCGCCTGCCGAGACCCAGCGCCATAGCGTAGCCAGGTTCGAGGTAACCCGAACGTCGAATCCGGCCCGGCTTAGCGCCTGGCTTACCACCGTGCGGATCGCCGCATCATCGTCGGCTATGAAGGCTAGCCCCTTGCTCATGAGATTTCTCCGCTGATTGCCGGTTCACTTCCGGCAGGCTGTGATTGTGCGCCCGGCATATTGGCGCGCGCGATACTCTCCCCCTTTGCGGCCTCCTCAGCCAAACCGGCATTCTCCGCCCTATGCACCGGCAGCAGGATGCGAAAACACGCGCCCTCGTCATCATTGTCGCATTCGACGACCCCACCGTGATTGCCGATGATCTTGGCGACCAGCGCCAGGCCAAGCCCGGTTCCGTTGGTTTTCGTCGTAATGAAGGGATCGAAAATCTGGCCGCGCAGGTCTTCGGGTATCCCCGGACCATTGTCTCGAACGCAGATTTCAATGGGTAGTGCCACGCGCTCCCCGGCCCCGGGGATCGACAGGTGAATCCCCGGACGGTAACCGGTCGTCAGCACGATCTCCGGTTCCCTGGTCTCCGAAACGGATTCAGCAGCATTCTTCACCAGGTTCAGGAATACCTGAACCAGTTGGTCGCGGTTTCCCGTCACCAGTGGCAGCGAGGGATCGTAAAGCTCGCGGAACGATACCTTGGCTCCGAATCCCGATTGCGCCGAAAGCCGCACCTGCTCGAGTACCGAGTGGATGTTGACGGGGTCCTTTTCGAGCGGCCGCTCGTCGGAAAAGACCTCCATCCGATCGACCAGATGAACGATGCGGTCGGTCTCGTCCTTGATCAGTTGTGTCAGCGTGCGGTCTTCCGCACCTGCCGACATTTCCAGAAGCTGGGCGGCGCCGCGGATACCCGACAGCGGATTCTTGATTTCATGGGCCAGCATGGCCGCAAGCCCGGTTACCGAGCGCGC
>JAGRLQ010000119.1 GCA_020441735.1 Nitratireductor sp. | reverse complement strand
CTTCTACGCGAAAGCGAAAGAATACATAAAATGCCGTTTGTTGCGGCTATGCTTACCAAGAGGTTGCAGAGCGTGCCGACCGCTCATTGTGTCATCAGGCGAACGATGGTCGGAATGATCGCAACGCCGATCACGATCGGCAGGATGAAAGCGGTGACCGGCACCGAGAGTTTTGCCGGAAGGGCATAGGCCTTTTCCTCGGCGGCCATCATGCGCTGATGGCGCATTTCGTCGCTGTAGACACGCAGGGCATCTGCAACGCTGGTGCCAAGCTCCTTGGACTGCTGGATCATGGTTGCAAAGCCCTGAACCTCCTCCAATCCGACGCGCTCGCCAAAGGCACGCAGGGCCTCGTCGAGGGATTTGCCGGCGCGGACTTCGATTGCCGCGACATGAAGCTGCTCGCTCAGGATCGGATAGGTACGGCGGATTTCCTGGGCGATGCGTTCGATAGAGGCCTCGATCGTCAATCCGGCTTCGGAGGAAACCACCATCAGGTCCATGACATCGGGAAAGCCGCGGCGGTTTTCGCCCTCACGCTCCTTGATGCGCTTGTTGATGTAGAAATTGGGGAAGAAATAGCCTCCGGCAGCACCGAGCATGATGATGAGCGCCTTGTGGGTCAGTTCCTTTTCCGGAAAGAACACGACGACGATGCCCAAGGCAGCGAGCAGCAGGGCAATACCGAGGCCAAGGCGCGCTGCAAGGAAGTAACCCAGCGCGCCCTTCTGCGGGAAACCGGCCCGGACCAGCCGCATCTGCATCTTGCGCTGCTGGGTCGGATCGTTGACCGAGTAATACTTGTTGGTCCGGTTGGCGATGTTGGTCGCAAGGGTGCCGGCGGCCTGCTTTGCCGATGGCGCATTGCCGCGAGACCGCCCGCCGCGAGAGGAGATGTCGAGCCGTTTGCGTACTTCTGCCCGGGCTTGCGCCTCCGACCGGGACTGCCAGAAGTAGAAGATCAAGCCAAACATCACCAGCCCAGCGAAGATCGCGGCCAGTAGCGACAGGTCGAATGTTCCGATCAGTTCAACCATCGCATCACACCCTGAAGCTGACCATTTTGAGGATGAGCAGGTTGCCCATCACCAGCCAGAAGCCAAGGCCGGCGAACATGTACCAGGTCATCGGCTCGTCCCATATGCCGCCGTAGTAATCGGGCAGCAGGAACAGCAGCACCATGAACAGCAGTACCGGCATGGCAGACAGGAAGCCGGCAGACAGGCGGCCTTCTGAAGAGATTGCCTTTACCTTGGCCTTCATCTTCAGCCGTTCGCGGATAACCTTGGACAGGCTGTCGAGAATTTCCCTGAGATTGCCGCCGGTGGTCGACTGGATCGAAACGGCGGAAACCAGCAAGGGCAGATCGGGATGGCCGATGCGCTCGTAAAGCGATATCAGCGCGCTCACGAGATCCGAGCCATAGGTCACCTCGTCGACCACAATGCCGAATTCGGTGCCGATGGGATCTGGCATCTCGCGCGAAACCATGGTCAGCGCTACCGGAACCGGATGGCCGGCCTTGAGGCTTCGGGTGATCAGGTCGATTGCCTCCGGCAATTGCTTGCCGAAGAGCTTTGTCTTCTTGCCATGGCGCCAACGCAACCAGATATAGGGCAGGATGAAGGCGGTTACCGGCAAAGAGGCGAGCGGCAGCAGAAAAGAACGAGTCAGAAAAAGCAGTGCCAGAAAGGCCACGAGAACATAGACTGCGTGGTAGATGGCAAACTTTTTCAGGCCGGTGGTGATGCCTGCATGGATGATCAGCCGGTTGAGCGCCTTGATCGGCAATACGCCACGGCCATGTTCGTCCATGCCGCGCTCCTTGCGCAGCTGCACCAGGATGTCGTGCTGCGTACCCTCGCTCTTTTTCGACAACTTCATGCGCCGGTTGATCTGGCTTTTGGCTGTGGTGTTGCGGGAGAAGAACAGATAGGCGGCCTCGACCAGCAGGACCGAGCACAGCATGATGGAAACCGAGAAGATGAGGACCGGATTGAGTTCCATAGGCCAGGTTCCTACAGCTTGTGGCCCGGTTCGAAGTATTCGCCCGGCAGTTCAACGCCGAGTTCGACAAGATGCTCAAGAAAGCGCGGGCGAACGCCCGTCGCTTCGAAATGACCGACGATCTTGCCATCCTCGGTCAGGCCCGTGCGGCAGAATTTGAAGATTTCCTGCATCTGGATGACATCGCCTTCCATGCCCGTCACCTCGGCAATCGAGGTGATCTTGCGCTGTCCGTCGGAAAGCCGGGTAAGCTGGACGATCAGGTGGATGGCGCTGGAAATCTGGCTGCGGATCGAATTCACCGTCATCGGCATGCCGGTCATGCCGAGCATCTGTTCGAGGCGTGAAATGGCGTCGCGCGGCGTGTTGGAGTGGATCGTCGCCATCGACCCTTCGTGACCGGTGTTCATGGCCTGCAGCATGTCGAAGGCTTCCTCGCCACGCACCTCGCCGAGGATTACCCGGTCGGGCCGCATGCGGAGTGCGTTCTTCACGAGGTCGCGCTGCTTGATCTCGCCAGAGCCCTCATTGTTGGCGGGGCGGGTTTCCATCCTGCCGACATGGGGGATGTGAAGGGCAAGTTCCGCCGCATCCTCAATGGTGATGATGCGCTCTTTTTCGCTGATGAAGGCGGAAAGCGCATTGAGCATGGTGGTCTTGCCGGTGCCGGTGCCGCCCGAGATGATCGTCGTCATGCGTGAGTGCACGGCATGATGGAGTACCTCGGCCATCGGCTTCGTCAGCGCGCCGAACTCGACCAGCTTGTCGAGGCTCAACTTGTTCTTGGAGAACTTTCGGATGGAAACCAGAGGGCCATCAATGGCGATCGGCCGGATTGCGGCATTGAAGCGCGAGCCGTCGGCCATGCGGGCATCGCACATCGGGTTTGATTCATCGATGCGGCGGCCTACGGCGGCGACGATCTTGTTGACGATGCGCAGCAGGTGGGCCTCGTCCTGGAACGGGATGTGCACGCGCTGGAGGACACCCTTGATCTCGGCGTAGCAATTGTCCGGACCGTTGATCAGGATGTCGGAGATGTCGGGATTGCGCATCATCGGCTCAAGCGGGCCGAGACCGGTCAGTTCGTCGACGACGGTGCCGACAAACTGTTCGAGTTCGGAGTTGTTGAAGGCGAGGCGCTCCTCGCTGGCATAGTCGGAAACGAATTGGCGAATTTCGGCAAGCAGTTGATCTCGCGGCAACTGCTCAAGGGCTGCCAGGTTGAATTCGTCCAGCATCTTGCGATGCAGTTTCGACTTGGCTTCGAGAATCTTCCTCTGGCTGCCGCCGTTCTCGCCGGAAGGCTGCGTAACCGCCTCCGGGACTGGCTTCGCCTCGGCAGCGGGTTTTGCCTGCGGCTCGGCAGCTTGCTGCGCTTCGCTGACTGGGGTTGCCGGCTGCGCGGGACCGTCGAAAAGCTCCTCGTCGTCGAAGCTGAAGTTCTGAAGTGCGGAAAAACGGTTGGTCATGCCTGCCTCACGCCGCCTTGCGCCGGAACAGCTTGCGCCCGATGGAAAGGATCGACGACTTGCTTTCCGTGTCCGTTTCGGCCTGCTCGTCGCCACTGAGGATGATGGCGGAGAGCGAAGCGGTAACGTTGTTGGCCGGGTCGATTTCCGAAAGCTGTACGCCACGGTCGACGGCATCGCGGACAAGCATGTAGTTGTTGGGGATGGTGCCGACCAGGTGACCGTCGAGGGCGGCTGTCACGTCGCCGGCATTGAGACCGGCGACGTTCTTGCGGTTGTCCATGCGGTTGACGATAACCTGCGGCTTGATCTTGTCGTTGCCCTTTTCCTCGATGGCCGCGATGGTGCGCCGGGCGTGGCGGATCGAGGGTACCGTCATGTCGGCAACGATGAAGGTGCGGTTCGAGCCCATCAGGACCGTTTCGGTCCAGGGAAACCAGATGCGCGGCATGTCGATGACGACATAGTCGAAATAGGCCGAGACCAGATCGAGCAGACGGACTACCAGTGCCGGCTTGAAGGAGCGCATGTCGCTGGGCTTGTTGGGGGCTGCGATCAGCGAAAGACCGCTCTTGTGGCGCGCCAGCATGACATCCAGCAATTGCCGGTCGAGGCGCTCGGGTGCGTTTTCGATTTCGTTGATGTCGAAGCGCGGCTCAAGGTCGAGATATTCGGCGCAGGAACCGTGCTGGAAGTTGAGGTCAACCACGCAGGTGGTGCGGCCGAGCTGCTTGCCGTAGCGGTTGAGAATGGCAGCCGATTCAAGCGCAAGGACGGTGTTTCCGACACCGCCGGAAGCCGGCATGAACGACAGGAATTGCGGTTCGACCTGGGCGTTTTCCGATGACATTTTCAGCGCGTTGTTGATCGAGCGCACGAAGTCCGATGTCGCCATCGGCTTGACCAGGAAATCGGTGACCTTGAGCTGGATCAGGATGCGGGCAGCCGAGGGAGAGAACTTCTCCGAAACCACGATGATCGCGGTGTTGGCGCCGGCCATGCGCTTGATCTTCTGCAATTGCTCGAAATCCGCAACGGATGAGGCGTCAAGGTCGATCACCAGCGCATCGTAGTGGGATTCCCGGATCTCGGTCGCAACTTCGCCAACCGGCTTTTGCAGCACGGCGATGCGGATTTCACCTGATGCGTCGAAGGCACCCCGTGCCATGTTGAGCAGTTCCTGATCGGTGGAGATCAGCAAGGTCTGGCGGAGGTTTGCTCCGGTTTGCGGGCTCGTCATGTTTTTTCCCTGTCTCACTGCCGCGGTTCTGCCGCGGCCGGTCTTGTCTTTGCTGCCGTTATTGTTGTGTGCTGGACGCACCGCTTGCCTGCTGCTGGGCGGGCAACAGCGCGTTGGGCACAGCCTGGCTTGCCTCGTGCGCATCGCGATAGTTGCGGATTGCATCGGCCTGACGCTTGCCGCTGGTCTTCAGATCGGTGTCGTAGACATAGCGCGGCCATGGATCGATGGTCTGCTGCGCCTGATTGGTGACCGCCGCATTGCCGGTGTAGGGGCTGACCATGTCACTGCGGGTCAGGTATTCCTGGCAGCCGGCAAGAAGGACCAGTGAGGCAAGGGTGAAAAGTTTCTTTGTCATCGCGACGCCTTTCGATCAGAAGTCCAGAATGTGGCCTGCTGGCAGAATGCCGGCTTCGGTTTCCGCCATGGTGCGGAGCTGGGCACGGGAAATCTCCGTCTTTCCGTCCAGGAACAGGTCGACGTCATTGGGCGCTGCTGTCGCATCGAGCGGGGAAGCGATCTCGGTGCCCGGCACCAGCGGCTTGACCAGCCGGGGCGTCACGATGATCACCAGATCGGTTTCCTGCTTGCGGTACGCGCTGGAACGGAACAGGGCGCCGAGAATGGGTATGTCACCGAGCCAGGGAAATTTGCGTACGTCGTAAATGCCGTTCGACTGCAGCAGGCCGGCCATCACGAAGCTCTGGCCGTCGCGTAGTTCTACCGTGGTGTTGGCGCGGCGCACGATGAGACCCGGGATCTCGATGTCGTTGAACTTCACCGACGAGGTATTGTCGATGGCGCTGACTTCCGGCGCGATGTTGAGGTGGATCATGCCGTTTTCGAGCACGGTAGGGGTGAAGTCGAGACCGACACCGAACTTCTTGAATTCGACGGTTACCTTGCCGTCCTCGGCAGCCACCGGGAAGGGGAATTCGCCACCGGCCAGGAAACTGGCCTTGTCACCGGAAAGGGCTACGAGGTTCGGCTCGGCCAACCGGCGCGCAACGCCTTTTGATTCAAGGGCTTGCACCAGAACGTCGACGTCAAGACCGTGCGAGATGAGGCTGGTGATGACTTGGCCGAAGGGCAGGCTGCCGCTGACCAGGGCGTTGGTGATGTTGCCGGTCACATAGCCGCCCGTATAGGCATCGACACGGCCCTTGCCGCCACGCAGGCCGAGCCCCAGTTCCTTGGTCTTGTTGCGCTGGGCCTCGACGAAGCGGACAGCCAGTTGTACCTGGGTCGAAGACTTGACCTTGATCGTATCGATTGCGTCCTCATCGAACTTTTTGGCGATCTTGCGGGCCTTCTCGGCGGCCTCGGGCGAGTTTGCCTTGCCGGAAATGACGACGTTGCCGTTTTTCGTGCTTGCCTTGACGCCGGATTCGCCGAGGACAGCACGCAGGTCCTCGTTGATCCGGTTGGCATCGGGCCCGATTTCGACATCCAGCGAACCGATCAGCTCGCGCTCCTCGTTGAACAGGGCGATACCGGTGATGCCCTTGCGGGAGCCGACGATGTAAAAGGACTGGTCCGTCAACGGGGTGACGATGGCGAGATCCGGATCGCCGACGACGATCTCGTTGAAGGGTGTATCGGTGCGGAAGGTGGTCGGCTTGGCGAGCGGAACCTTGATGGAACGGGTCTTGGTCGAGGCGGCCAGCTTGATGATGCCGTCGGCCTTTGCCGCAACCGCCGTCATTCCAAGGGAAAACGTCACGGCGGCAAACATCATGACGATGCCTGATGCCAGGCGCAGCATTTTGCCCTTACCGGTTGTTTGATTGAACTTGCTCATGTCTGGTCCCTTCACCCGCTTACCTGCGGTCCCACAGCCAGTTACTGTATCTTCTGCTTTTCGATCTGCTTGAGCACGGGCACGGTTGCCTCGCGCACCTGATCGCCGCGCACGACCCGGATGGTCTGCGATTTCTTCTCCTTGTTCAGGAAGGAAAGAAAACCGCCATCCTTGCCGTCCACTGCCGGATCAGGCGCACCATCGGCGTTTTCCTCGCCGGAATTGGTAGCCTGGCCGAAGGAAACCACGGATTTCTCGACCGATGCTTCATCGCCGACCCCACGCAGCAGCAGCGACAGGCGGCCGACTTCGGCAGCAAGTGCCAGGCGCTGGGCGCCCTCTGCGTCGGTTTCCAGTGTTACCGTCTTGGCGACTTTGGGAGAGCCGACATTGTCGGCTTCTTGGTCGACAGTCAGCACCTTGACCTTTTCCATGATGATTTTTGCCGTTTGCTGGCCCGAGCGGCGGTCACGCTGGGAAAAGACGATGTCGACCCGGTCGCCTGGCTGAACGAAACCGCCAACGCCCTTGACGGTGTCGACGGGAATGGTGACGGCCCGCATGCCATCGGCAATGATACCCGAAAGTCCGGCGCGGCCATCCTCGCCGCTGAGCTTTGCTTCCAGCAGCGGCTCGTTTTCGGCAACCGCCTTGAGCACCTTGCGCTGGCCTTCGCCCACGGCTTCCTCGATGGACGTGAACGCGCCTTCCGGCATGGCCTCTTTCGGCCAGGATACGAGTTTCAGCTTGTCGGCTGCCAGGGTGTCGCCGAAGCGAAGCTGATCGGTGGCGACAACGACCTGGGCGACCTCGATGGAGGTCTGACTGCTTTCGATTTCGTTGAGGCGCGCCTTGGCCTGGCTTTCCAGATACTGGTTGCCCGCGTAATAGGACGTGGCTCCAAAGACCACCGCCAAACCGGCCATGATGGCGAGTTTCCCGCTCATTTTTGCCCCCTGCTAAGAGAATTTCAGGGGATCAGCATAGCCAAGAAGGATGTACGCTTCCCTTAACGGGCGGCGCGATTTGTCTCAAATTTGAGTCAAATGCCGTGTTTTCGGCATGCTTGGTAAACAAATGGTTTTGACCCCGGTCATGGATTCCGGTCATGCGCTATCAGGCGGGATGTTGCAGTAATCTCCCGTCCTGCTTAAAAGCCGCCTTTGGTGGTGATGGCTTTCGTGCAGGGATGCCCGGCCACGTGACAATCGCATGGGAGACCTTTCATGGAAGCACTGTTTTCGGCTGAAAACCTGTTCACGCTGGTGATGCTCATTGCCCTGCAGGCGGTGCTCGGCTTCGACAATCTGCTGTACATCTCCATTGAATCGAAGCGGGCGCCGGCAGAAAGCCAGCGCAAGGTGCGCCAGTGGGGCATCGGGATTGCGATCGTGCTGCGCATTGCGCTGCTGTTCGTCGTCATGAACGCCATTGAGTATTTTCAGGATGTGCTGTTCCACTTCGATCTCTTCGGCCTGTTCGAAGGTTCCTTCAACGGCCACTCGCTGATCGTGCTGTTTGGTGGCGGGTTCATCATCTACACGGCGCTGAAGGAAATCATGCACATGCTGTCGGTGGACGATATCGAACATGCCGACAATGGCGGGGCTAAATCGGTTGCCAGCGTGATTGCCTCCATCGTGCTGATGAACCTGGTGTTTTCCTTCGATTCCATCCTGTCGGCGCTGGCGCTGACCAAGGTCTTCCTCGTCATGGCAACAGCGATCGTCCTGTCGGGCATCCTGATGATCGTGCTCGCCGACCACGTGGCGGAGTTTCTCAAGAAGAACCGGCTCTATGAGGTACTGGGGCTTTTCATCCTGTTCATCGTCGGCATTCTGCTGGTCTCCGAAGGCGGCCATCTCGCCCATATCAAGCTGGCTGGCTATGCCGTCGAGCCGATGGCGAAATCGACCTTCTACTTCGTCATCATCGTGCTGGTGCTGGTCGATGTGGTGCAGGGCCAGTACCAGAAACGGCTGATGCGGCAGAAGGCGCATGAGATCAACGATCCGCAGATTCAGGCCGAAGTCAGTTGATGGCGGCTTGAATTACCGTTGCTGTTGTCAGTGCCATTGTTGGTGCAGGGACGTGGTGGTACTGAGCAGGTATGAAACCGAAGATACTGGTCAGTGCCTGCCTGCTCGGACAGCCGGTGCGTTACAATGGCCGCGCGCTGACGCTGGAAAGTGAATTGCTGGAAAGCTGGAAGGCGCAGGGCATGGTGGTGCCGCTGTGTCCTGAAGTTGCCGCCGGGCTTGCAACACCGCGGCCGCCAGCTGAAATCGAGCCTGGCCAAAGCGCCAAGGCGGTTGTCAGCGGCCAGGCGCGGATTCTCGACATTGACGGTGAAGACGTCACCGGGGCTTTTCTTTCAGGCGCGCAGATTGCGCTCGATACGGCCCGTGCGCATGGTTGCGGCTATGCGCTGCTGACCGATGGCAGCCCGTCCTGCGGCTCGAGCTTCGTCTACAGCGGTTATCACGACGGCGTTCGTCGGCAGGGGCAGGGTGTTACAGCCGCAGTGCTCAGCCGGGCGGGCATCAAGGTCTTTGCCCAGCATCAGATTCGCGAGCTGGGTGCGCTGCTTCCATCCTGTTGACCTATCCGGTCACCCGGTCCGCCCACCGGATGAAGCGATCCGTCGTCTCGTCGCGGTTTATCTCGTTGAGGCTTTCGTGTCGGGTGTCGGGCAGTACGGCACATTCAAGATTGCTGATGCCGGATTTTTCCAGCCGGGCTGCGAGCCGGGTCATTGCCTTGCCGCCATCAGTGCACGGGTCGGCTCCGCCGCCCAGAAGGTTCATCGGCAAATCCTTGCGGATTCTGCCTAGCTCGCGATCATCAGCGCCCGTGGCGATCATATCCGTCACATCGAGCCAGAGGCCTACGGAGCAGGGGAAACCGCAAAGCGGGTCGGCAACGTATTTGTCGACCTCTGCCTCATCGCGTGAAAGCCAGTCGAATTCGGTCCTGTTGGGCGCAAACTTCCGGTTCCAGGCCTCGAAGGTGAGTTTGTGGGCAACGGCGCTTGGAACGTCCGATCCCTTGAACATGCGCTCCGCCTTCAGCAGCGTCCGGTAGATGAAAAGCAGGGCGCCGCCATCGACGCCGGAATTCCAGAGCGCAGCAGCGTCAATCGTATCGGAATGCCGGATGCAGTAGTTGAGGCCGATGATCGACCCCATGGAATGTCCGAACCAGATGACCGGCAGGCCGGGCCAGGTTTCTCTGGCATGGGCGTTCACGAACCGGCAATCGTCAAGAACCTTTTGGGTGCCGGCCGCAGAGGCAAAAACCCCGAGGGGTGCATCCGTAGCCTTCGTGCTGCCATGGCCGCGGTGGTCCTGCACGATGAGATGGTAGCCTGCCTTGTTGAGGGCATCGGCAAAGCGGGCGTAGCGGGCGGAATGCTCGGCCATGCCATGGTTGACGTGAACGATGCCCTTTGGCTTTGCGCGTCCGCTCACCGCGCTTGTGTAGACGGCGAGGTCTGCCCCGGTGGGCGAATTGAGTGTCAGTTGCTGCATGTTCCCCCGACAAATATGCTATGGCCTTCGTGTCGCCTGTTTTCTACCCGATTCAAGCTGTAGACACCCTTGCGGGTAACCATCGGACGATGCTGCCCGAATGCTGTTTGGCCCGAATACCGTTTGGAAAGTGACATGCAAGTGCCGGTTTCTGCAAGAATGCTTCGCATGATGCTCTGCTGGCTGCTGTTGACAGTCCTTGCTGCCTGCCAGACATCCGTGCCGTATTTTGCTGAACCTTCGCCGCATCTGGCGAGTGGCAGGCCCGATCCCCGCCTTGTTGTCAGCCGTTCGATCAGCGAGCGAGCCGCCAGCGCACTGCAGCGCATACCGGTGGCAAAGGGCAAGCTCGGCCTCGCACCGGGTTTTGAAGACCATCTGCTGTCGGCCCTGCAGCCTCTGGACATCGTCATGGTGCGTTCGCCAAGAGGGCCGGTGCGCAACGGTATTCCAAGCTATTTCACCCATGCCATCATCTGGCTGGGCACGAAACGGCAATTGACGGCGGCAGGTCTCTGGGACCATCCCTCGCTGGCACCCTATCGTGGCGACATCGAAGCCGGCGATGTGGCGCTCGAGGCGATCAACACCCATGTTCACCTGATGAAGCTGTCGCGGGTGACCGACCGGGATGTGCTTGCCATTGTGCGACCGCCGCAAAGTGCGCTTCGCCATCGCGGCAGGGTGCTGGCCAGGGCACTTGATACCATCGGGCGTCCTTACGATACCAATCTCGACCTCGATGACCGCGACAGGCTTACCTGTGCGGAACTCGTGGTGGAGGTGTTTCCGTCGCTGGTGCTGCCGGTGCGCTATTCGCTTGGCCGCCGAACGCTGATCCCCGACGACATTGTCCGCCTTGCTGCCGAGGGAGAGGCCGGCTTCCGGCTCAGGGAAGCCTTTGCGACAAGGCCTGACGGGCGGTATTATCGCCTGCGCCGCGGCGAGGTGCAAAAGCGCCTGACCACACCTGCCCGCACGCCGCCGTTCGATTACTACTGAGGACTGGACGGCAGGCGGTCAGAAGTTCTCGACCCAGGGGCGGGTTTCGATTTCCCAAGTCCAGATGCTGCGGTCCTGTTCGGCCAGTTGCACATAGGTCTCGGCAATGGCGTTGGGATCGAGCATCGAATCCGGTTTGTCGGCGGGTTCGGTGCGGCCGGGATTGCGGATCATGCCGTCGATGACGACATGGGCAACGTGAATGCCCTTCGGGTGAAGCTCTCGGGCCATGGACTGGGCGAGGCCGCGTAGGGCGAACTTGCCCATGGCAAAGGCTGCTGACAGCGGATAACCCTTCACGCCGGCCGAGGCGCCGGTAAACAGGATCGTGCCACCACCGGAAGCCAGCATTCGGCGGGCGGCCTGCTGGCCCACCAGAAAGGCGCCATAGGCGGTGACCTGCAGGGCCTTGTGCACTTCTGCCGGATCGACTTCGGCAATGGGGCCGCGCACGCGGTAGGAGGGATTGTAGATGGCGACGGCCAGTTTATCCCCTGTTGCATCGACAGCCTTGAAGATCGCTGAAACGCCATCCTCGGTAGAAGCATCGGCTGCGACTGTCACCGCATCGGTTTCCCCGGCAAGGTCTGACAGCTTGGAAACATCGCGGGCTGCGAGCACCGGCGTCAGGCCCCGGGCGTGAAAGGCGCGGGCAAGCGAAGCGGACAGTCCGCTGCCGGCGCCAACAATGAGTGCAATGGGCATGGTTTGCGTTCCTTTCCAGCAATGCCGCCGATTGCCCCGGCGCTTGGTTTCGCCTACATGGGGGCAACAACTTCCTGAGCATATTACGGAGCATGCGCGTGGCACGCCAGTTCATCTATCATATGTCGGGGCTTTCCAAGTCCTATGGCAACAAGAAGGTTCTCGAGAACATCCACCTGTCCTTCTATCCTGATGCCAAGATCGGCATTCTGGGGCCGAACGGCGCGGGTAAATCCACCGTGCTGCGCATCATGGCGGGCCTCGACAAGGAGTTCACCGGAGAAGCCTGGCTGGCCGAGGGGGCTACCTGCGGATACCTGCCGCAGGAGCCGCAGCTCGATACCGCCAAGACGGTGGCCGAAAACGTCATGGAGGGCGTTGCCGAAAAGAAGGCGATCCTCGACCGCTACA
>JAGRLQ010000118.1 GCA_020441735.1 Nitratireductor sp. | reverse complement strand
AGGACGTCTACGTCATCACCGTCGCCTTCGATCTGGACGACGTGCCGACGAAGAACCGGCTACGCGACTGCGCTTCCAATCCGGGCTATTTCTTCGAGGCAGAATCCAACGAGCAACTGGCGCAAGCCTTCACAACCGTTGCCGCGCTTATCAAGGGCAGCCTGCATCTGAGCCAGTGACGGGGCACTGCTGGACCGCCTGCCCTGTCAGGCGCCAGACCATTCCCAGTAGAGTTCGCGGGCCAGTTTCGTTTTCGGCCCGTGCTCGTAGTCACGTTGCTCGAATTTCGTTGCAGGCGTGACCTTGTTGTAATTTCCCGACAGGAAAATTTCGTCGGCAGCCCGGAAATCGTCCGGCGTCAGAGTCGTCTCCCAGACCTTCTCGCCCCTGTCGCGCAGCAGCTTGATCAGCCGCTGGCGGGTAATGCCGTTGAGAAATGTACCGTTGGGAATCGGGGTGAAATATTCGCCGTTCTTGACCATCCAGATGTTGGCCGTGGCAGTTTCAGCCACATTGCCCAGCGCATCGCAGCAGATCGCGTTGGAAAAGCCCTTTTCCTGGGCCTCCTTCAACATGCGCGCATTGTTGGGATAAAGGCAGGAGGCCTTGGCGTTGACGGTAGCCGAGGCCAATGTGGGGCGGATGAAGCGCGTCGTCGTCAGCGTTACGGAAGCCTCCGGCGGAGCGAGGGATGCCTCCTCGATACAGAGCGCGAAACGGGTCGAGTCCGGATCCGCGTCGACCGTCATGGAGCCTGCCTCGGTCGACCAGGCCATGGGCCGGATGTAGAGCGCCGTTTTGCCGGTAAACTTCTTGCAGCCTTCCTCTGCCAATTCGACGATCTCGCCCGTTGCCATGGGTGGTTTCAGGCCAAGGGCGGCAGCCGAGTGGTTTACCCGGGCGCAGTGGCGATCAAGATCGGGGGTGACGCCGTCAAACCAGCGGGCGCCGTCAAACACCATGGTGCCAAGCCAGGTACCGTGATCGGCCGAGCCCATGATCGGCACATTGCCTTCCTGCCACTTACCCTCGAACCAGGTCCATATCTGACGGTTTTTCGCCATTGCCATGGCATGTACTCCATTCGGTCAGGTTTGATACGCCGCCGCGGCGCGGCGCGGACCCCGGACAGGATCATAGCCCCAGCCCCGGGTCAAGCGCTCACCCGGCCTCTTCAAAACAAGTCATCGCCTGGCGTTTGCCCGGGACGGAATATTTGCTAGTCTGTGCTGCGAGCGGCATTTCGCCGGCGGGGTAACAACATGGCAACGACAAAGCTGATCCAGGATGCGCAGGCATCGGCTGAGGTGAAGGCTGTTTTCGACGATATCCGCAAGGTGCGCGGCACGGATTTCGTCAACAACTTCTGGCGTGCACTGGCCAATGACCCGGCCACGCTGAAAGCCACCTGGGAAGAAATCAAGCAGGTAATGGGGCCAGGCACGATCGATCCAATGATCAAGGAAATGATCTATATCGCCGTGTCATCGGCCAATGGCTGCAGCTACTGCATCCACTCTCACACCGCTTCGGCCCGCGCCAAGGGCATGAGCGGAGAACAGTACAGCGAATTGCTGCGCGTCATTGGGCTCGCCGGCAAGACCAACCATATGGTCAATGCCATGCAGGTGCCGGTCGACCCCGAATTTACAGTCTGAAAGGAAAGAGTATGGCTTATGCAATGGTCGCCGAAAAGGCGGGGGGATCGAGCGTCTTCAAAAAGCAGTCGATCGAACTTCCAAAGCCGAAAAAGGGCGAGGTGCTGATCCGTCAGACTGCGATTG
The DNA here is from genome assembly GCA_020441735.1 of Nitratireductor sp. GTDB lineage: Bacteria > Pseudomonadota > Alphaproteobacteria > Rhizobiales > Rhizobiaceae > Salaquimonas. The sequence goes on along the minus strand of JAGRLQ010000118.1, from coordinate 8,155 downwards.
GCATCAATTACATCGACGTCTATCACCGCACCGGCTTTTACCCGCCGCCGGGCGGGGAGTTTCCGGCGATCCTGGGATCTGAGGGCGCGGGCGTGGTCCAGGGCATTGGCGCAGGTGTGACCGGGCTTCGCCCCGGCGACAAGGTGGCATACACCGCACCCGGCGGGGCCTATGCGACACACCGGGTGATCGAGGCCGACAAGCTGGTCAAAATCCCCTCCGGCGTGAAGGACGAGGTTGCAGCAGCCGCCATGCTGAAAGGGCTTACGGCGCACTATCTCATCCACGATTCCTACAAGGTAAAGGCTGGTGATACGGTGCTGTTTCACGCTGCCGCTGGTGGTGTCGGGCTGATTGCAGGTCAATGGCTCAAGGCCAAGGGCGTTACCGCTATCGGCACTGCAGGCAGCAAGGAAAAGGCAGCGCTTGCCCGAAAGAACGGCTACGCCAAATGCATCGACTACACCAAGCAGGATTTCGTCGACGAGGTGCGCAAGATCACCAAGGGTGCAGGTGTGCAGGCGGTCTTTGATTCCGTCGGCAAGGCGACTTATCCGGGTTCGCTCAAATGCCTGGCGAAGTTTGGGACCTTCGTTACTTTCGGGCAATCTTCCGGCGCGATCGAAGATTTCAAGCTTGCCGATCTTTCCGCCTATGGCTCGCTGTACGCAACCCGTCCAACGCTGTTTGCCTTCATTGCCGAGCGCAAGGAGTTGGAGCGGCGCTCAAAGGCGCTGTTCAAGGCAATCAAGGACGGCGACGTCAAGATCCAGGTCAACCAGACCTTTGAACTCGACAAGGTGAAGGCTGCCCACGATGCGTTGGAGAAGCGCCAGACCACCGGCCAGACCGTGCTCGTGGTGAGCTGACGACCATTCCGACCAAAGATAAGGCCGGCTGCGGGATACCTCAGCCGGCCTTTTTGTTACCGCCGCTTCAAAGCGGTTTTTCATCCCAGATGGAAGCCGCGAAACTCCTTGATCGTAGAGAGGCTCAACAGGGTCTTCATCTGGGATACCGACGGGATCGAGGACAGACGCTCGCGGTAGAGGCGCTCGTAATCGGTCGGGCTGCGGGCTGCCACCCGCACCAGATAATCGAACTCGCCGGAGATCATGTGACACTCCAGTATCTCCGGCATGGCTGATATCGCCTCCTCGAAGGCGGCCGTGTCCTCCCTGCGCTGGGAAACCAGCTTCACCTCCATGAACACCTGGACCTCGAAACCGAGCGCCTTGCGGCTGAGCCGCGCCGCATAGCCGGTGATGATCCCTTTCGCCTCCAGCAGTTTGACACGCCGGTGACAGGCCGAAAGCGAAAGGCCAACCTGTTCGGAGAGCGCCGACATGGAGATTTGCCCGTCTTTCTGAAGAATGGAAAGAATTCTATGATCAAGCTTATCCATCGTAATTTTTCCTGTTTTGACAGGGTATTTTGCCGTATCTTTCGTATTATTTCCTAATTTAACGAAAGTTAAGGAATTATTACAGCGCCGGCCGGCCTATGATGAAGGTGCGTCAGGAAGACGCATAACCATGAGAGGAGGGACATATGTCCAAGAAGTTTGTCGTTGGCTACGACGGCAGTGAGGAATCCAGGCGGGCGGTGGATTTCGCCGCTTCCCAGGCAAAGACCTCCGGTGCCGGGCTCGTTGTCGCCCATGTGCTGGAATGGTCACCCTATTCATTCCTTACGCCTGAAGAACTCGCCGAGCGTCACAAGCGGCGGGAAGAAGAACTTGCGCGGGCCGAAAAGGCCGTCATGGGCCCTGTCCGCGAAAACCTCGCCGATTCCGGCGTCAAGGTGGAAACCGTCATCAAGTACGGACACGTCGCCGACACGCTCAACCTGATCGCGAAGGAAAGCGGTGCCGAACAGATGTTCATCGGCCGCACCGGGCAGAACGGGCTTTCAGCACGGGTATTCGGCTCGGTTGCCGGCAGCCTGGCGCAAACCGCAACCGTGCCCTGCACCATCGTCCCGTAATTCCTCGAAAGGCATCATCATGAAACCCTTGTTTACCGCCGTGGCTGCTGCCGCGGGCGGGCTTGCCGCATCTGCTGTTCCTGCTGCTGCACAGTCCATCGACGAAACCGTCAACCAGTTGTTTGCCGGTTCCACCGGCTGGTTCGTCAACTTTATCTTCAGCCCGTTTCCGGGCACCAGCTTTCCATGGATCGTTGCCTGGCTCGTCGTTGCCGCAACGGTTTTCACGCTTTATTTCGCCTTCGTTCAGTTCCGGGCTTTCAAGCATTCGATCGAACTGGTGCGCGGCGACTATTCCGACCCCAACGATGCCGGTGAGGTCAGCCACTTCCAGGCACTTGCCACCGCGCTTTCCGGCACGGTCGGTCTCGGCAACATCGCCGGCGTTGCGGTCGCCGTTGGCATCGGCGGGCCTGGCGCAACCTTCTGGATGATCCTTGCCGGCCTGATGGGCATGGCATCGAAATTCACCGAATGTACGCTCGGCGTCAAATACCGCAACGAATACGACGACGGCACGGTTTCCGGCGGCCCGATGTACTATCTGACCAAGGGCTTTGCGGAACGCGGCCTGCCGGGCGGCAGGTTCCTGGCCATCCTGTTCTCGATCTTCTGTATCCTCGGCGCACTTGGTGGCGGCAACATGTTCCAAGCCAACCAGGCGCACCAGCAGATTGCCGGTATTGTCGGCCAGTATCCGGGCTGGATTACCGGTGTGCTGTTTGCCATCGTGGTGTTTGCCGTCATCGTCGGCGGGCTTAAATCGATCGCCAGGGTGACCGAGAAGGTCGTTCCGTTCATGGGCATCATGTATGTGGCGGCAGCCCTCATCATCATCCTGATGAACGCCGACAAGATCGGCTGGGCATTCGGCCAGATCTTTGCCGGTGCCTTCACCGGACTGGGCGTTGCCGGCGGCATGGTGGGTGCGCTGATCCAGGGCTTCAAGCGGGCAGCTTTCTCGAACGAGGCCGGCGTCGGCTCGGCAGCCATTGCTCACTCGGCGGTGCGTACCAAGGAGCCGATCACCGAAGGTTTCGTTTCGCTGCTGGAACCGTTCATCGACACTGTTGTCATCTGCACGATGACCGCACTGGTCATCATCATCACCCAGCAGATGATCATCGATCCGGCGACCGGAAACTACATGCTGAACGAAGCCGGCACGGCAGTTGCCACCATCGACGGCAATTCGGGTGTCAGCCTGACCTCGGCAGCGTTTGCTTCCGCCTTCAGCTGGTTCCCCTATGTTCTGGCGCTGGCGGTAATCCTGTTTGCCTTCTCGACCATGATTTCCTGGTCCTATTACGGGCTGAAGGCATGGACCTACCTGTTCGGTGAAGGCAAGTCGAAGGAACTGGCCTTCAAGGTCATCTTCTGCATCTTCGTGGTTATCGGTGCGGCCGCCAATCTGGGCCCGGTCATCGACTTCTCGGATGCAGCGATCTTCGCCATGGCGGTGGTCAACATCATCGGCCTCTACCTGCTGATGCCGATCGTGAAGCGGGAGCTCAACAGCTACGTTTCGCGGCTGAAATCCGGCGAGATCAAGAAGTTCAAATAATCGCCGGGATAGCAATCAAAGGCCGCCGGGCTCACCAGTCCGGCGGCTTTTTTATATCTGCAGTTCAGGCTGGCCTCAAAGCCCCCTCACCTCGCCCTCACACAGTACAGCCGGGTCATAGGCCTTGCGGGAGAAGACCTCTCGCACGCGGTCTTCGAAGTGTTCGAGCGGCTTCATGGGGTAGTCGGGATCGAAGCTCGACTGATCCCAGCGCTCACAGAAATCGGCGCAGGTCGCAAAATAGGGATGGTCCTTGTAGCGGTCGCGGGCATTGCGATCCCAGCCGTAGTGATGGCCGTAGAAATAGGACTGGAAAATGCCGTGGTGCTCGACCACCCAGGCGACCTCATCGCGCACGAACGGACGCAGGATTTCGGCGGCAAAGCGGTCATGGTTCTGGGGGGCGAGACCATCGCCGATGTCATGCAGAAGGGCTGCCACCACCCAGTCGATATCGGCGCCATCGGCTTCAGCGCGGGTTGCTGATTGCAAGGCATGCTGCAGCCGGGTGATCTTGTAGCCTGCCAGCGTTTCGTCTTCCTGCGAGTGCAGTTCCCGCAACAGCCGGTCGGCCGTCATGGCATGATGCGGCTTTTCCAGTTCGGCCAGCAATTCATAGTCTTCCTTCGTGCCATGTTCCATGGCCGTGAACGACACGGTGCGCTCCTCGCTCATCAGATGTTTCCTTCCGTGGTTCGGCTGGCCGCTTCGCCGGTTTTGACTTCGTACAAAGATACGGCACCTTCGGCGCCACCGGCAAGGACGGCAGCCTGGGCTGCCAGGATTTCCTCGTAGAGTTTCAGGCCATGGGGCTCGAAGGGAAGAGCTGGTGGGGCGATGTTGATCCAGGCCGAGTTGTGGTCCTGGCCACGCACCAGCATGGCATAGTCAGCGGAGCCATCCACCGGCTTGACGTGCGGGGTGACGTAACGGACCGCGACTCCGATGCGCCGATCGGCAGAGTGGTTGGGGCCGGAAGCGTGAAAGGTGCGGCCATGGTGAAACGACATCTCCCCCGGCTTCAACGCTCCGAATACGGCCTGGCTTTCGTCGATACCGGAAATCTCCTGGCCGCGTGACAGCAGGTTGTCGGCATCAAACGTGTCCTGATGGGCAACAATCGCATTCCTGTGGCTACCGGGGATGAAGCGCATGCAGCCTGCCTCGACCGAGACATCGCTGAGCGCAATCCAGGCGGTCAGTTCCTCATCGGTCTCGCCCATACCCCAATAGGTGAGGTCCTGATGCCAGGAAACGACCTTGGCCGTTCCTGCCTCCTTGATGAAGAGTTCCACTGACCAGACCAGCAGATCGTCGCCCAGAACGGCCGCAACCGCCTCGAGAATCGCAGGGGTTCGCGCAATTTCCGCCAGCAGCGGCAGCACCACGTGGCCGTTGACGCGGAAATACTGGTTGAGATCGCGTCCGCCGGGCGCGGAGGGATATTCCAGTTCCAGTGCTTCCACCCTGCCGCGCAAGGTGGCCGCTTCCTGCGTGCCGAAGGCGGGGATCGGACTCAGGAACCCGTTTTCCCGGTAGAAGGCAAGCTGCGAAGGCGCCAAGCCGCCTGCCCCTGTCTTTCCTGCCGTTTCCACGTTTGGCGCAGCCTGTGCCGCCATGGCCATACTCCTGTCAGAATGGTTTTCGCGATCTGACTGCCAAACCGGCCCGCTTACAAACGTTGTTTGTTGCGTATGAGCATAAGTTGAACTTATGCTGCGGTTTCCACGCTTGGAGATCACGTCATGCCGGCAAGCCGCATTCCTTCCCTCAACTGGCTGCGCGTCTTCGAGGCCGCGGCCCGCACGGAGAGTTTTGCCCGCGCGGCGGAGCACCTAAACATGAGTGCGGCAGCCGTCAGCCAGCAGATCAAGGCGCTGGAGGCCTATCTGGGTCGGGAACTGTTCAGGCGGGAGGCAAAGCGGGTCGTTCTGACCGAAGTCGGGCGCAGCTTCCTGCCCGCGGTGCAACAATCGCTGTTTTCGGTGGAAACCACGGCTGCCGCCCTGTTTGGCACACGGGAGGAAGAGCAGGTCACGGTACAGGTGGTCAGTATTCTGGCAATCGGCTGGCTGGCGCCGCGCCTTGCCGGCTTCGAACAGGCCCATCCCGGTATCAGGATCAACGTGAATACGGCCAATCTGGTCAGCGACTTCGGGGCAATGCTGCCAGGGCGGGACGCCGACCTGCAGATCGCCTTCGGCTCTGCAACGGACTTTCCTGCCAATGCCGAAAGACTGTTCGGGGAAACGCTCTACGCGGTTGCCCCGCCAGAAGCCGCGGAAGCCATCGATTCTGCGGAGGCCGTCACCCGCCACACGCTCAATGAAGTTGCCACCCATCGCAGCGGCTGGCATCAGGTGCTCTCCGGTTCGGATGGTGCCGACATCGGGCAGTGCCGGCTGCGCATGGTCGACAATACGCCGCTCGCGCTCGCGCTTTCATCCAGCGGCGACGGGCTGGCACTTGCACGCGCACCTGCAACGGACTTTCTGCTTGAACGTTTCGGGCTTGTGCGCGTCAAACCGCTGGCGCCGGTGCAGGGTAATCAGCACTACTACCTTTTCACCGGTCAGACGCGCCCGATGAGAAAGGGGGCTTCGCTGTTTCGCGACTGGCTCCTTACGGAAACCCGACGGATTGCAGTCGGCAATCCGGCGTAACGCGGTGGTTGGCAGCAAAGAAGCGAGGTGCTACCGCTAACGCTTCACAAGACGCAGGGGCTTCAGCATGGCTTCCAAGACAACCGCCGATCATGCGATCACCACGACCGACCTCAACGCGCCGGCCGGAGATAATACGTTTTCCGGCGTCATGTCCTTCATGCGGCGCAAATACACCAAGGATGTCAGCGGCGCGGACGTGGCGGTGTGGGGCATTCCGCTCGATACGTCCGTTACCAATCGCTCCGGTGCGCGCTTCGGCCCGGCAGCGGTGCGGCGCGCCTCGGCGATCTTCGACAACGATCCGCAATATCCCTTCAATGCCGATTTGTTCCGCCAGATGGCGGTGGTCGATTACGGCGACTGCCAGCTTTCCTATTCCCGGGTATGGGAAAACCCCGAACGCATAGAAAGCGAGGCTGCGTCCATTCTCGAGCGGGGCTGCTATCTGCTGTCGCTTGGGGGCGATCATTTCGTCACCTGGCCGCTTCTGAAGGCCCATGCCGACCGTCACGGGCCGCTGGCGCTCATCCAGTTCGACGCCCATCAGGACACCTGGGCCGACGACGGCGAGGAAATCAGCCACGGCAATTTCGTCACCCGCGCCGTGCGGGAAGGCATCATCGATCCCGAACGCTCGATCCAGATCGGCATTCGCACCCATGCGCCGGAGGATTTCGGCATCGAAATTCTCTATGGCGACGAGATCGATGAAATGTCGTCGGAGGAGATTGCCGCTGCCATCCTGAGGCGGGTTGGAACCATGCCGTGCTACATCACTTTCGACATCGATTGCCTCGATGTCGCCTTTGCGCCGGGCACCGGGACACCGGTTGCAGGCGGGCCGTCCTCGGCCAAAATGCTCGCCGTGTTGCGCAAGCTCGGCAGCCTCGACATCAAGGGCAGCGATGTGGTGGAAGTGGCACCCGCCTATGACCATGCGGACATGACGGCGATTGCAGCCTCCACCGTCGCCATGTATATGCTCGGCCTGCGCGCGGAGAAGCTGGCGGATGAATAGGTCTGCGGGCCTGCGTTAAAATATCGATTCAGATTCCGCTTTTTGGCGCAACGTATTGAAGCGGAATCGTTTTTCCGGAAGCAACATCATGGCGAAGCCTCGGATTTTCATTGACGGCGAACACGGCACGACGGGTCTGCAGATCCGCGAGCGCCTTGCCGTGCGTGATGATCTGGAGATGCTATCGATCCCGCATGAGGAACGGCGCAATCCCGACTTCCGTGCCAGGCTGCTCAACGAAGCCGACCTGGTGGTTCTCTGCTTGCCGGACGATGCAAGCCGTGAAGCGGTACAGATGCTGTCCGACGCCGGCAATGAAACGACACGGGTGATCGATGCGTCGACCGCTTTCAGGACGCATCCCGACTGGGTATTCGGGTTCGCCGAACTGGAATCCGGCCAGCGGGAGAAGATCGCCTCGGCGCGTTTCGTCACCAATCCGGGCTGCTGGTCGACGGGTGCGATCGCCCTGCTGCGTCCGCTGATTCTGACCGGACTGCTACCGGCAGATTATCCCGTCACGATCAACGGCATTTCCGGCTATACCGGCGGTGGCAAGACGATGATTGCGCAGATGGAGGATGCCACGCGGGAAGACCACATCGCCTCGATGAACTTCCTCTATGCGCTGACGCTGAAGCACAAGCATGTTCCGGAGATTCGGGCACGCTCCGGGCTGTCGCGCGATCCCATACACACGCCGAATGTGGGCCGCTTCGCCCAGGGAATGCTGGTCAGCATTCCGCTGCATGTGGACTTGATGAACGATGCCTCGCTGGCAGCGATCCACCATTGCTATGATGAACACTATTCGGGCCAGAACATTGTTGAGGTCGTGTCGCTGAAGGACGTTGCGGCGGCAAACCGACTCGATCCTCAGGAAATGACCGGCACGGATCGCATGAAGCTCTATGTCTGCGG
>JAGRLQ010000117.1 GCA_020441735.1 Nitratireductor sp. | reverse complement strand
TTCGTGCAGTTCCACCCGACCGGCATTTACGGTGCAGGATGTCTGATCACCGAGGGCGCGCGCGGCGAGGGTGGCTACCTGACCAACTCCGAGGGCGAGCGCTTCATGGAGCGTTATGCGCCGACCTACAAGGATCTTGCCTCGCGAGACGTCGTATCGCGCTGCATGACGATCGAGATTCGCGAAGGTCGCGGTGTGGGCCCGAACAAGGACCACATCTATCTCAACCTCAACCATATCGATCCGGCAACGCTGGCTGAACGGCTGCCCGGTATTTCGGAATCGGCGAAAATCTTTGCCGGCGTCGATCTGACCCGTGAACCCATTCCGGTCATTCCGACGGTCCACTACAATATGGGCGGCATTCCGACCAATTACTGGGGCGAGGTGCTGAACCCGACGAAGAAGAATCCGAACGCGGTTGTGCCGGGTCTGATGGCGGTGGGCGAAGCAGGGTGTGCTTCGGTTCACGGCGCCAACCGGCTTGGTTCCAACTCGCTGATCGATCTCGTGGTCTTCGGCCGGGCAGCGGCAATCCGGGCCGGCGAAACCATCGACCGCAACGCTTCCGTACCAACCGCTCCTGCGGCGGTATCTGAAAAGATCATGAGCCGTTTCGATGCCTTGCGTCATGCAGATGGCGGTACGCCGACGGCCGAGTTGCGGCTGAACATGCAGAAGATCATGCAGGAGGATGCGGCCGTCTTCCGCACGTCAGAGACGCTCAAATCCGGCGTCAAGCGGATGGGTGAAGCCTGGAAAGGGCTTTTCGACCTGAAGGTGTCCGATCGCTCCATGGTCTGGAATTCCGATCTGGTGGAGACGCTGGAACTGGAAAACCTGATGACCTGCGCGATTGCCACGGTGACCGGCGCGGAAGCACGCAAGGAAAGCCGGGGCGCGCATGCCCGCGAGGACTTCAAGGGCCGCGACGACAAGAACTGGCGCAAGCACACGCTTTCCTGGATTGATGACAAGGGCAAGGTAAAGCTCGATTACCGCCCGGTGGTCCTCGACCCGCTCACCAAGCCGGCCCAAGGCGGTATTGACCTGAAAAAGATCGCACCGAAGGCCAGGGTGTATTAGGCAGGGGTGCTGACCGGTACAGGCACATTGCGGCGCACCGGCGAAGGATTGCCGTAACGGCGATACTGTTTGACCGGTGGTTGCGGTTTGTAATTCGACTGCAATCGGCAGGCGTTTTCGGTGATGGTGTTGATACGGGGCGTGTTCGTACTCTGTGGACTTGGGGCCCTGTTTCAATGAGCGTCAACCGTTTTGTCAGGCAATTGATCGGTCGAAAGGCGAAGCGGCGCAAACGGCGTTATATTGCACCGGGTCTTGGTGTGGCAGGTTTTCTGGCAGCCATGAACAACGCCGGAATCAATTACGCGGTCTTGCGATGGTTTGAGGAGTTACCCGAGCTCGGACCAGATGAAGACATCGATATGCTGGTCAGCGATGCCCATCTTGATCGCATCGATCGTTTTCTTACCGGCCGCCGGGGCAGGGGCATACCTTGTGATGTTTACTCGGTTTCGGGCTTGCCCGGCAGCGATTACCGGAGCGTACCGTATTTTCCACCGCGTCTATCGTCTGCGCTTTTGGAAAGTGCAGTAGTAGGGGACAATGGTGCGCGGACGCCAAATGCGTACTTCCATCTGATCTCGATGGCTTATCACGCTGCCTTTCACAAAGGCCATGATTCCGGATTGCCGCCAGTTATCGGCGAAAAGCCGGAGAACCAAAATCCGGAACATGACTATGCCACTGTGTTGGCAATACTCGCCGCAAACGCAAATCTGCCGCTGAAAGACATCACGCTTTCAAGCCTTGCCGACCTGTTGCAGTCAGAAGGATGGCTGCCGCCGGATGATACGCTGGAAAAACTTGCCACCCGCAACCAGTGGATACAGAAGCGCTATTTCGCGGACATCTCAGCGGGAGAGGAATGGCGGGGGTTTTCCGTATTTATTGTGCGTGAGGCAGGGTTGGCACATCTTGACCTTGTCCGCGAGACACTGGTTCGGGAAGGATTCAATCTGCTCCACGAAGAACCGATCGGCCGCAATGTGGTTGAGACTGTTATACAGCAAATGCGCGGTGGAAACTGGAACCGTGGGCCTTGGCCAAAGAGCGGCGGCGGTCCGGCACATGCGCTGTACCTCGTTGATCTGTTTCCACAGGCGCCTTCCGACAAAGAGCTGGAAAAACAGTTCTCGCTGACCAATGCCCGCATACCCGAAGCAAAGGACCGCGTGAGAAATTTGGTAAATCGCAGGCTCGCATCCGGTGAACATTGTAATGTGCTTCACTCTTCGGACAACGAAAGGCAGGCATTGCACTACCTTTCCCTGCTTGCGCCAAACGGTACTGACAAGAATACGCTTTTGAAGTCCCTGGCCAAGCTCAGGCAGCAAGTCGCATTGCCTTGGAGAGAAATTGCGCAACTTTCAGGACATGGCCGCAGGGCAGTTGTTCGCGAGGTGGAAATCGATGGCGAGCGCTACGTCTGCAAAACCTATCGGCCAGGTGCCGAACGGTTTCTCGAAAGGGAGATACTGGCGCGAAAACTATCGGAAGGCCGAGGAGAGGTTCTACCGATCATCAAACGCGAAGGATTGCATCTTCTGTCTCCAATGCTCGAGGATACAAGAGCAGGAGGGTTTCTAACGGCAACCGAGATCTCATCTGTTCGCCGTCTGATTTTGCATTATCGCCGGAAAGGATATGAGCTCATCGACTTCAAGCCGGGCAATTTGATCCGAGATCGGGTGAGAGGGCTGTGTGTGTTGGACTTTGAATTTATGCAAAAAGCCGTTCTGGAAGACGCGGTACAAGGCTGTTACTGCTGGTATGAAGTGCCCCGGGACAGCCAGCTTGAGGTTCCCTTCGGCAAGGCAATTGGGAAATCGAATTATGATCGTTTCTGGCTCAAGGCCACCGGTGTTCCGCGGTGGATGGCTGAATGCGAGATCAGTCCGTTTGTCATTGGAACAACACAAGTGGTTTTCGGCGTGAATTTTGCCGTGCGCGACGGCATCAAGAATGCACGCCGAAGTTTCCGGAACTGGCGAAGAAATCGGCGGTCTGAAAGAAAAGCAGCGAGGAGAAGATCAAAATGGCCCCGTTCTTCTCCGTCGTGATCCCGACCTACAAACGCCAGGAGCGGATGCAACGTGCGGTCTTGTCAGCAGTTTCCCAGGAATGTGACAGGCCTTTCGAGATTATCGTGGTCGATGACAATCCGCCCGGCAGCGGATTGCGCGAGCGCAATGGCGAATGGCTCTCGCAGAAAGCGCCAAGTGTGCGCCATGTGATCAATACGGGAAAAAGCGGTGGCAGTGGCGCGCGCAATTTCGGCATTGAGGCGGCAACGGGCGAGTGGATAGCCTTCCTTGATGATGATGACGAATGGTTGCCCGGAAAACTGCAAGCACAGGCCATGGCGGCATCGGATGCGGATGATGCAATCGCCTGCATCGATACGGGCTTTCATCAGAAGAACGAGATCACCGGCGAGAGCAGGACGCACCTGCCAAGGCTTCAGGGTGAGATATTCGAGGATCTGCTGGTGAAACATCGTGGCCGGGCGCCAAAACTTTCCACGCTGATATGCCGCCGTTCAGCACTGATCGAAGTGGGTATGTTCGATACCTCCCTGCCCGCCAGGCAGGACCTCGACCTATACCTCAGGCTTGCACGCAAATACCGGTTTCAGTCGATCGGGCAACCCTTGGCGATAAAACACATCCACGCCGGTGAGCGGATCAGTTCCGACCCTCGCAAGAAAGCCGATGGCTTTGCCGGGTTTTATGAAAAGTACAGGAAGGACTTCGAACTCAGGCCGAACCTGCACAGGATTTTTCTGCGAAAGTATGCGCGGTGGTGCTGGCGGTCAGGCCGCATCATCGGCGCAATCCGGCTTTATTTGCGGTCGATTTCAAGACTGTCAGGCTGAGGTGGCTTTCGTTAGCACCGTCCCAATCGCCTCGCATGTCCGGCTGATTTCGTCTTCCTGCAAGGTGGGATGCACCAGGAACATGAGCGATGTCTCTCCAAGCGCCTGCGCTGCCGGCAATCTCTCCTCCGGTCGCCAGGGCGTGCCATCGAAGGCGCTCTCGCGGTAGACTTCCGCGCAAATTCCTCCTTCGAAACATGGAACACCCATTCCGCTGATCGTGCTGGCGATTTTCTCCCTGCTCCAGCCGTGAGCCAGGTTTTCCGGCCTTACATAGACAAAGAGCTTGTAGTTCGCATGTTCACATCCCGCATTGCAGGAGCCGGGGGCGGGGCATCTCTCATTGCAGCGAAACGCCGGCGACCGGATACAGCCGTTCTCGCCGGCAAACGGCCTGAGTGCGTCGAGGATTGCTGCGGCATTCTTCTTTCGCTTCGCAGACCACTCCGGCATTTTCCCAAGCTGGTGGCGTCCCAGTGCCGCCTGCATCTCGGTCATGCGCCAGTTTGTGCCGAAACTGTCATGCAGCCAGCGAAATCCCGGCGGGTGATCACGTTCGTAGACGGCTTCAAAGCTCTTACCGTGGTCCTTGTATTCCCACATCGTCCGCCAGAGTGCGTCATCGTCGGTCGTAACCATGCCACCCTCACCGCCGGTGGTCATGATCTTGTCCTGACAGAAACTCCAGGCGCCCACGTGACCGAAACTGCCAACGCTGCGTCCCCTGATGCGGGCGCCATGGGCCTGCGCACAATCCTCAACGACTTTCAGCCCGTGCTCATCGGCAAGCGCCATGATTCCCTCCATGTCGCAGGGCCAGCCTGCAAGATGGACACAGATGATTGCCCTTGTACGAGACGTGAGGACGCGTCTGATTGTCGCCGGCGAGATATTTCCACTGTTTGCATCGACATCGGCGAAAACCGGGATTGCCCCGGCGTTCACCACGCAGGAAACCGAAGCAATGAAGGTTCTGGGCGCCACAATTACTTCGTCGCCGGCTCCGATGCCCAACGCCTTAAGCGCGATATCGAGTGCAAGCGTACCATTGGCAAGCGCCACCGCATGTTTGACACCAACCCAACCGGCGAATTCGCTCTCGAAATGCCTGCATTCCTCTCCGGTCCAGTAATTGACCCGGTTCGACCGCAGTACTCGGGAAACGGCATCGATTTCTTCGTCGCTGTAGCAGGGCCAAGGAGAAAATGGCGTATTCAGCATCTGTGACAAATCCAGTTCGCGCGGCCTTTTCAGGGAAACAGTCCCGGCCCCTTCCGCCTACCTATCAGCCATTTGCCGGCGAGGTAAATATCGCATCAGCAGTTGGGATTCCTCGCCCGGGTCGGCTGTGTACTCTTCACTAAATGATGCAATGTCGAACCCCTGTCCCTGATAATGCTCTTTCAAGCGCAGGATCGGATCGTCATCGCCGCGCAGTTCCGGAATAATTCCTTTCGCCAGCAGCCCGGTCAGTTCGTCATCGATATCGTCCAGTCCGCGCCGGTAGATGACCGGTACGCCATGCATCAGCGCATCGGTCATCGAACTCGATGTCATTGAAAGAGCGGTATAGATCGAATCCAGGTAGTCCGGCAGAGGCTGACGCCAGTCCCGGAGCACTGCGACAGAAGGAAGATCGGATTGCACCATGCCCGAACCGGGGTGCGGACGGACCTGGATATTCCGTATGGCGTGGTTGCGGTCCAGGCCTTCAAGGAAGTCGAGAAGGCGCTTCTTGTCGGCGCGTGCATTCAGTAGCATGCCCACTTTGCCAGTCCGCAGGGAGGTCTCGTCGATGGTTCGGAGCGGTTTCATGGGTACCGGCATGCGTGCAGCGACAATGCCGAGCGATGCGGCGAAATCGCTCTGCTTGCTGCTCCAGCATAACTGCGCATCGACCGGATAGGGTGCAGGAGGCCGATTGCTCTGGCGCTCGACGATCCATACCAGAACGGGAATGCCGAGTTCAGCGGCGGCTGCGCCTAGCGCAAGGCGGCGGGGGCTGTTAGTTCGCACAAGAGCTGCCACGGACGGGAGATCGGACCGCATCACCGCGTGCCAGAAAACATAGTAGGACAGAAGCTTGAGAACGCGCTGGACATCAAAGGCGGTCGCCGGTGCAGCATGCCGGTAGGCGGCGGTCATGCCTGACAGAGATTTGACCAAGGATGCAAGCATGGTCAGCCGGCCCGGGGACTGTTTTCTTGGGGATGCCCATGCATTGTTGCGTTTCAGGCTGCCAGCAATGGGGCCGGATGCATGATCTTCGATCAGCAGACTGCCCAAGCGGTTCGATCGGGGTGGTTTGCGCAGATGTGAAACGCCGCGTAGCGCCAGAAGCAGTGAAAGCGGAACGCCGATGGAAAGCAATCTGCGGAAATAACGGTGCGCAGTTTTTGTCCGGCTTTCCTCCGGAATGCCGCTCTTTGCTGCTTCGACCAGGTATCGGGCAGTGGTTGCGAGATGGGTATCCATCACTGGTTTATATCTCGCACTCGTCGATCAACTCGTCGGCCAGATAGGATCTGGATGCCGTTCTGCCGAGAATGTCTTCCCATCGCATCGGAGAAATCCCCGTGCCCGGCCTCTTAACGGCTAAGTTTTGCTCCGTGAAAATGTCGCCGGCCGGGATATCGCATGCAGCGACAACCGATTTGCGGACCGTTGCCATGTTCCGCATTTCGCTTTCGCTCGCCCGCTTGATGCCGTCGCCAAGTGCCTTTTCTACATTGCGTATCGCGGAGATCATCGCCTTGAGTTCTGCAGGTTCGAGGCTTGCCCTGTGATCCGGGCCGGGCAGTTTCCGGTCGAGTGTGAAGTGCTTTTCAATCACAGAAGCGCCGAGGCTCGCAGCGGCGACCGTAATTTCTATGCCCTCGGTGTGATCGGAGTACCCGGTTTCGACGCCGAGTTCCTGCCGCATGTTTACCATGGCTCTAAGGTTAACTTCCCCCATAGGAGCGGGGTACTCGGTTGTGCAGTGCAGTACGGTGATTTGTGATCGTTTCATCCCTGCCGTTTCGAGCGTGTTGATGGCTTCGGTGATCTCATCAAGAGTAGCCATTCCGGTTGACAGGATGAGTGGACACCCCAGGCCGCCCAGATGCCTCAGGAAGGGCAGATTTGTTATTTCGCCGGAGGGAATTTTGAATAGCCGCTGACCGAGGTCACGCAGCATTTCAACGCTCTCGATATCAAATCCGGTCGAGAAGAAGTGGATGGCAAACCTGTTGCAATGCGCGATCAGTTGCTCGTGCATTTCCCGGTCAAGTTCAAGGCGCTTGAGCATTTCATACTGGGTTTCGCCGCCGGTCTGCTTCTTTTGGTAATCGGCCGTGCGGGCATCACGGGTGACGAGGCGATCTGCTGAAAAGGTCTGGAACTTGACATAGTCCGCACCGGCCTCTGCCGCCGCTTCGACCAGACCGAGGGCCAGTGCCATGTCGCCATTATGGTTTACGCCTGCTTCGGCGATGATAAGTACATGGTTGTTCATCGCTTGCTGCTCGCATACACCGATCCACTATCCAGATTATCACGAACGAGTGAGCCTGCAGCAACAATGCAACGCGACCCTATGGTGATACCTTCATGGATGACCGCGCCGGTGCCGATAAAGGTTCCGCTACCGACATGCACGCCACCATTGATGCGAGCGCCGGTGGAAATATGGCAATGGTCATCAATTATTGCGTCGTGCTCCACCAGTGCCAGCGAATTGACGATGCAATTGCAGCCGACATTCGCGCCGGCGTTGACCACTGCCCCATGCATCACAATGGTGCCTTCGGCGGCGGTCGCATGGGCAGAGACATATGCTTTCGGAGAAAAGATGGCAGGCAGAAAAGCGCCTGTGCTTTTCAACCGGTCGTAAAGAGCAATACGCACGTGTGGCGATCTGATCTGCCCGATACCGATCAGTGTATTTCGGTAGCGGTCGATGATTTCGATCAGGTTGCTGTCATCTCCGAGATGGGGGTAGCCCATGACGGGCAGGCCTTCGGGTGATACAATGCCGGCGATCGCATAGGTGCCTTCTGTCTCGACAACGTCGATGCAGGAACGGGCGTGGCCGCCGCCGCCTAGAATGACGATTGGATCAACCATTGTTCATCATCGCTGCTGGCTTGTCTTTCTCGTTCGGAAAGGCGCTGCTAGACATTGTATATATCCGCTTTGTACCTGGAGAGATTCTCGGGGTTGCCGAACCACTCAGCGGTTATCTTCAGTCCCCGGCGAAAGCCGTCCCGCCCCGAAAATTCAGGCTCCCATCCGAACAGTTCCTTCGCTCGGCTGTTGTCGGCCCATAGTCTTTCAACCTCCGAGTTTGCCGGCCGGATACGCTGTTCATCGGTTTCGATCGAGACGTCTGCCTCCATGGCTTCGCCAATCAGTTCGGCTGTCTCACCTATCGAAATCTCGTAGTTGCTGCCGATATTCACCACTTCTCCCAGTGCCTGGTCGCTGTCGAGCGCCGCCAGGAATCCCTTCACCGTATCGCTGACGTAATTGAAGTCGCGCGTAGGTGAGATTGCGCCCAGCTGGATGGTCTCCGCGCCGTTGGCGATTTGGGTGATGATGGTGGGAATCACAGCGCGCGCTGATTGCCTGGGACCGTAGGTGTTGAAGGGCCGGACGGTCGTGACCGGCAGACCGAAGGAGGCATAGAAGGAGTAGACGAGTTGATCGGCTGCTATCTTGCTTGCCGAATAGGGTGATTGTCCCTGAAGAGGATGCTCTTCGGTAATCGGCACGTAGCGTGCGGTTCCGTAGACCTCGCTGGTGGAAGTGTGCACGAGCCTGGTAACGCCATTGTCCCGGGCAGCCTGCAGGACATTGAGCGTGCCTTTCACGTTGGTGTCGATATAGGTATCCGGCGAATGGTAGGAATAAGGGATGGCGATAAGTGCGGCCAGGTGAAGCACGGCATCGCAACCTTCCATTGACTTGCGCACACCGTTAGGATCCCGGATATCGCCTGTAAAGACCTCGAATTTTCCTGCCACATCGGGCGCGCAATGATCCAGCCAACCCCATGAATTGAAGGAATTGTAGAGCGCAAAGGCGCGTACGTCATGCCCTGCTCTCACCAATGCTTCCGTCAGGTGCGAACCGATGAAGCCGTCTGCCCCGGTGACCAGTACCTTACCCAAGTCTCGTTTCCTTCATCATGAATTCCGCAAACTTCCAGTCGAGCGGCGAGTCGATATCGACTGAACGTTCTTGCGGCATGATATAGCCGACCGTTTCGTCTGAAAGAAAGCTCCGTGTGCCCTTCAACCACTGCGTATCGGCCAGATAAACCGCTCCATTGAGGTAATAGGCCTGAGGCGCATCCTGCCGACGCGATGGCGCCGGATCGTTGCCGAAAGGTACCATTCTTGCGTTACTGTCGAGACCGTACATCCAGAAAGGCGGGTGGTTTGCAGCTGTCAGTGAAACCGCTGCAGGAGCGCCGGATTCATGTTTCAGTGCAATGACTGCCTCGATATCGGAACCGTTTCGCAGGGGGGAGGTAGGCTGCAGCAACATGATCTCGTCAAACCCCTGCAGCATTTCGGTGGCATGGAGGACCGGATCGATTCCCGGCGTATCGTCGCGAGCGATCTCCGAAGGACGGACGAAAGGCACGTCAGCGCCGGCGGCTTTGGAAATCTCCATGATCTCCTCATCGTCACTGCTCACAACAACGCGGTTGAGACCTTTGGCTTCCAGGGCAGCCTCAATGGTCCAAACGATGAGCGGCTTGCCACAAAACGCGCGAATGTTTTTTCGGGGTATTCCCTTCGAGCCGCCGCGTGCAGGGATGACTGCAAGCCGCCTCAATGCCATTCCCCGTCTGCCTGGAGGAGCGTGTCAGGTTTGCCTATGTCGAGCCAGTATTCATGCACGGGAAATGCCGCGACCTTTTCTCCCGCGACCATGGCACGCTCCACCAACTGTGGCATGTCGCAGCATTCGCCATACTTCAGCAATCTTATGATGTTCGGATCCAGCACATAAATGCCAGTATTCACAAAGTGGCTAATGTCCGGTTTTTCCTGAATGCCGCTTACGGTTTCGCCATCGATTGTTACCACGCCGAAGGGTATTTTCGTGATGTGCTCGCGCACACACATCGTCACGGCACATGCTCTTTCGTCATGATACTTCATCAGTTGCGCGAACTCGACACGGGTCAGCACGTCGCCATTCATCATGAGTATCGGCTTATTGGGGAGGGGGTTGAGCAGGGAGAGCGCGCCACAGGTGCCCAGCGGTTCGTTTTCCTCGATGTATTGAATATCTACTCCCCAGCGGCTGCCATCGCCGAAATGGTTGACGATTTGCTCCTTCAGGAAATTGACCGAGATATGAAACTGGCTGAAGCCACTGTATATGCATTGCTCCAGGATGATTTCCAGAATTGGTTTTCCGCCAACCTCAAGCATCGGCTTTGGACGGTCTTTTGTCAGGGGATAAAGCCGCTGTCCCTTGCCGCCTGCCATGATGACCACGGGGTTCTCCCGTATTTTGGCATTCAAGGTCTGCTCAATCAGGTGTAGCCGCACCACCCGACCCTGTT
>JAGRLQ010000116.1 GCA_020441735.1 Nitratireductor sp. | reverse complement strand
TGCTGCAGATCGGCGGCATGCAGCTCTTCAAGATCGAGGCGTTTGACACGGCAGAGAAGATCATGCCGCGGGCGACCCAGATTTCCGGCTCGCTGACGCTGATGTTCGTCTTCATCACCGCCTTGTGCGCCATGGCCTATCTGATGGTCGGCATGAAGCTTGATGATGCCGTCATCCACGCCATGACGACGGTGGCAACCGGCGGCTTTTCGACCAAGGATGCTTCGCTCGCCTATTTCGACAGCTATTCGGTGGACGCGGTGGCAACCCTGTTCATGGTGGCTGGCTCCATCCCCTTCATCCTCTATGTTCAGGCAGTACGAGGTGAACCGAAAGCACTGTGGCGCAACTCCCAGGTTCGTGCATTCTTCTTTCTCCTGCTCATACTGACGATGATCGGTTGGTGGCTGCACCCGGAACCCGACAATCCGGTGCGCGGGTTTTTTCATTCGCTGTTGAACGTCACATCGCTCGTCACGGGAACAGGCTACACAACGACCGATTACAGCAGCTGGGGGTTCTCCTCGCAGATTTTCTTCTTCCTGATCATGTTCATCGGCGGCTGTGCGGGATCAACATCCTGCGGGATCAAGATCTTCCGCTTCCAGATTCTCTACGAGACCGTCAAACAGCATGTGCGCCGCACGCTGCAGCCAAACGGCGTATTCATCATGCGCTATAACGGAAAACCGCTGAGGGAAGAGGTTTCGGCAGCGGTGATGAACTTTCTGTTTCTGTTTGCGCTCGCCTTCTGGGTGACAACGGTGGCGCTGAACATGGTGGGGCTGGATTTCATCATGGCCGCATCCGCCGCAGCGACGGCGCTTGCCAATGTCGGGCCCGGCATGGGCGACGTCATCGGACCGGTCGGCAACTTCAAGAGCCTCAATGACAGCGCGAAGTGGATCCTGACCATCGCGATGATGGTGGGGCGGCTTGAACTGCTTACCGTGCTGGTGCTGGTCATGCCGCATTTCTGGCGCAACTGAGCAGCGCTCAAGGCTATTCGGCAGGTTGACTGCGTACCCTTGCACTGGAACCGAAAATGGTCACGAGCAGGCGGCGGATATCGTCGCCGATGCCGACAAAGGCCGGTACCAGAAACAGCACCAGAAGCGTTGCCGTTCCCAGACCGAAAATGATTGTCACTGCCATGGGCAGGATGAATTGCGCCTGGACACTCTTTTCGAACATCAGCGGGACAAGCCCGCCAATGGTGGTCAGCGATGTCAGCAGCACGGCCCGCAGACGATCCCGGCTGGCGCCGGCTGCTGCCTCGAACAAAGCCTCTCCTTCCTGCCGGATACGCTCGTTCATGCGGCTGACCAGAATGATGGAGTCGTTGACCAGGATGCCGGCAAGGCCCAGCAGGGCAATGAAGGACATGATCGTCAGGTTGAAGCCGAGCAGCCAGTGGCCGAAGATCGCGCCGACGATACCGAAAGGAATGATCAGCATGATGGCAAGGGGCAGGAAGTAGCTGGCAAATACCCAGGCAAGAATGATGTAGATGACGGAAAGCGCGATGATGACACCGTAGCGCAGATCCTCGAAGGATTTCTGCCGCTCAAGCTCCCGTCCGGCAAAGCGGTAGTCGATGCCATGGCTGGCAGCAATCCGTTCCAGCCCCGCTTCGCGTATCTGCTCCAGCGCCTGACTGACGGAGATCACATCGGTGTCGATATCAGCGGTAACAGAAACAATCGTCTTTCCGGCAAGCCGCCGGATGGCTGAAAAGCCCTGGCGTTCCGTCAGGCTGACCACCTCCACCAGTGGCACAAAACCACCGGATGGTGCCTTGAGTTCGAAATTGCGCAATGCGGCAGAGCCCTGATCGCGGGTTTGCCGCGAGACCCGTATGGCGATTTCATCATCGCCATCGGCAAACCGCCTGGCGATCGAGCCTTCAAAGGCGTTCCTGATCTGGCGACCGACCTCATCCACGGTAAAGCCAAGCGCCGCGCCGCGCGGGGTAAGTTGCATGACCAGTTCCGGCTTGCCGAAGGGCAGATCATCGGCAATGCCGTTGACCGACGGAACCGCCTCCACCAGTGTGATGACTTCTGCGGCAGCCGTCTTCAGCAACGCCGCATCCGGCCCGGTCAGCTCAATGTCGATGTCACGGCCGGGCGGCCCGCCGCGGGGCGTGGAAACCGCTACCCGCTTGAGATCCGCCAGTTTCGGCAGATTGCTGCGCCAGGCCTTGACGATGTCGGGGGTGCGTACCGTGCGCTGTTCCGAGGAGGTCAGTTGCACGCTGACCGTGGCCAGATTGTCACCCCGGTTGCGGCCGGAAGAACCCAGCGTTGCGAAGACAGCGGAGACAAGTTTTTCGCCATCCCCCACCAGCCGCTGTTCGGTGCTGCGCAGGGATGCCTCGATCTCGTTGACCACCTGCTTGACGCGGTCTTCCGGTGTGCCCGCATTGAAAACCAGATTTGCATTGATGTTTTCTGCTTCCGGCGACGGGAAGAAAACGAACTGCAACCGGCCACCACCAATATAGAGCCCGTAGAAAACGATCATTGTCAGGCCCAGCGCAACGGAGATGGTTACATACCGCCACTGAAAGGAAAGATGCACCAGCCGGTCGAAAGGCCCGTCCCTGAACGCCGCAAATGCCTTGTCGAAACTGCGCCGGAACCAGTTTTCTTCCTCAAGATCGATACGTCCGGCCTGTTGACCGCTGCGTCGGCGGGCAAAGGCCGAAATGGCCCAGATCATCCCCTCCGCCAAGGCACCGGCTGCCAGAGAGCCCAAAACGATCAGTACCAGAAACAGCGGGGTTCCGTTTTCGGCGTGGAAAGCGGCCAGACTGCCGATGAGGCCCGAATAGGATTTTCCGTCGAGGG
Organism: Nitratireductor sp.; assembly: GCA_020441735.1. Taxonomy (GTDB): domain Bacteria; phylum Pseudomonadota; class Alphaproteobacteria; order Rhizobiales; family Rhizobiaceae; genus Salaquimonas. The sequence goes on along the minus strand of JAGRLQ010000116.1, from coordinate 10,907 downwards.
ATATATCGCCGGAAGCCGCCCGCGTCGCAACGCCGATCAGGAACACGCCGATGGTCAGCGAAAAGAACAGATGGCGCCAATAGGACCAGCCGCGCCGAACCCGCGGCTGCAGGGTGTGGGCGAGATGGCCGGGAAGGATGAAAAAGCATTCGACCAGGCTGGCGATGATGACGGCGATGACCACCATCGGCATCACGCCCATCACCTGGCCGATCGTGTCGCGCACCATCAGGATGGGCGCAAAGGCTGCAATGGTCGTCGTCATTGCCGCAAGAACAGGAATAACCATGCGTCCGGCACCATTCTCGGCGGCCTCATGCGGCCCGTCTCCCATGGCAAACCGGGTCGCGGTGTGCTCACCCACGACGATGGCATCGTCAACGATGATACCGAGCATCATGATCAGCGCAAACAGCGAGATCATGTTGATCGTCTGACCCATCACCATCATCAGGCCAATGGTCGCCAGCATGGCAACGGGAATGCCCGCCGCCACCCAGAAGGCAACCCGCGCATTGAGGAATATGAACAGGGTCGCCACGACGATGATAAGACCGCCAATGCCGTTCTTGACCAGCAGCCAGATGCGGTCTGTAAGGGCATTGGCGGCGACATTGTATTTTTGCAGCTCAATGCCCGGCGGGAGGGATGTCTGCAGCTCCACCAGGTATTCATCGAGGATTGCAGCCGTGGCCAGTGTATCGGCGGTCGGCGCACGGCGGATGGCCAGTTCGATGGCATTCTTGCCATTGCTCAGACCCTGGCTCTCGCCATCTTCAAAGCCGGTGCCAATGTCCGCAATGTCCCGCAACAGCACCTTCTCACCGCTGGGAAGCGATTTGACCTCGATGCGGCCAAGGGCTGCCGGATCCTTGAACTCGGCCAGGGTGCGCAACTGCTTTTCAACGACCCCTTCCATCTGGCCGGACGGCAGGTCGCGACTGTTTCCGGCAATGGCCTGGGAGACCTCGCCGATTGACAGGCCGAGGCGGCGCAATTCGCGGTCCATGATATCGACCTGCAATTCGAGATCACGCAACCCCGTGAACTCCACCTTGTCGATGCCCCGTTCGATCAGGTCGTCCCTGATCTTGCGGGCGTAAATCCGCAAGGTCTGTTCGGGAACATTGCCCGCAAGGGAAATATTGGCCACCCGGTCGAAGAAAGCGACGCGGCTGACCTTGGGCGTCTCTGAATCTTCCGGCAGGCTGGTGATCGCCTTGACCGCCGATTCCACATCGGACAATGCCCTCTGCATGTTGGCATTGCGTTCAAATTCGAGCGAGACCGTGCCCGACCCCTCGCGCGAATAGGACTCCATCTTGACCACGCCATCGATGAACCGCACCTCCGGCTCGATGGTCTGCAGGACATTGATCTCGACATCCTCGGCACTGGCGCCCGGCCATGAGACGGTAACCGTGATGTTGGGAATTTCGAGCGTGGGGAAAAACTGGGTGTTGATCCGCCCGAGCGAAAAGACGCCGAACAGGATCATCAGGATCATGATCAGGTTGGCAGCGTTGTGATGGCGCGCGACAAAGCCTACCAGACCGGCGGATTTTTCTTCCAGGTCATGCGCCGAGGGAACGGCACGGCCTTGTGTCTGACCGCTGCTGGCCATTGCCTACCCGCCGTCCCTGGTACCGGACCGCGCTGCCTGATCTTCGGTTTGAACCTTCAGGCCGGGGCCAATCTCCGAAATCCGGGTCACCAGCACTTCGTCACCGTCTTCAAGGCCTGCCGCAATCAGCACGTCTTCTCCGTCATGGGCTGCGACCTCAACGAGGCGCTCCTGCAACGCGCCATCAACGGCAACATAAACCCGGTTTCCCTCATACAGGCTGGCTTCGGGAATACGGAAATGGCCTTCGAAGGTGCGGTCCGGCAAGGTGATTTCCACAAAGGCACCCGGACGCAACTGAACCGGACCTTCGCCGGCATTGACGATGGCGAACAGCTCGACGCCGCCGCTGGCCGAAGTGATTTCGGCGCCGATGCGGTCGACAACCCCCGAATAGGAATAATCGATACCACCGACATTCCACACCACTTCAACTTCACGGCCCGCGACTCCTGTCCTGTCGGCCTGGAGCCTGCCGAAACGCTCGTCGGTCAGTACGAACCGCGCTTCAAGGGAGTCACCCTGATACATGGAGACGACAACATCGTTGGCATTGACGAGCTTGCCGATCTCAACGGAGCTTGAGCTTACGGTGGCCCGGAATGGCGCGGTCAGGCGGGTGTTTTCAAGATCCCGTTTTGACTGCTCGATTTTCCAGTCGAGCCGCAGCATGGTGGCGCGCAGCTGTTCGATCCTGGCATTCTCCACCGTCAGGGTGATCTCGCTTTGCTCGACGGCCTGCTCGCGCTGGGAGAGGATCAGCTTGCGGTCTTCCACCTGCTTTTCGGTCGCCGTTCCCCTGCTGCGCAACTGCTCGATGCGGGAAAGATCGTTGCTGGCAAGCTGAAGCTGGTCGCGCAGGGAGGCCAGCTTGCTTTTTTCCAGTTCCACACGGGCATTGGCTTCCTGGATCTTGGCTTCGGTCTCGGCTGCATTGGCCTGTGCCTCGCGCAATGCGCCCTCGAAATTGAAGCGGTCGACCTCAAGCAGCACTTCACCCTTGTCTACAACGCCGCCGGATTTGAGCTTTGGATTGACGGCGGTTACCTGACCGGAAACCAGGCTGCGCAGATCGACGGAACGGGCAGCGACAATTTCACCGTAAACGCGGATTTCAGGCTGGTGGACACCCTGTTTGGCCATCAAGGTTTCTACCGTGTAAACCGTTGGGAAAACGGGCTTTTTCGGCACTTCCGGTTTGGTGTTGACGAGATAGAACGTTGCTGCGAACGCGAGTGCCAGCACGATGGCCATCAGCGCAAGTTGCGCAACGCCGAAGCCGATGCGGCTGATCAGGCCCGTAGCATGCACGGAGCTGCCGGCCCCGGCATTGCCCGCTTCGTCCTGTTCTCCAGCGATGTTGCTTTTCTGAAGCATTCGTCGCAATGGCCTCACGTCCTGCATGCATCCATGACATGCGATCGGCGCGAACATACCGAAAGCTGGCTACCGGGCAAGTTACAAACCGTTCAGGAACCACCGCAAGACCAGCGGCATTTTGTACTGGCTAATCGAGATCGCCGGGTTTCACCCTGTAAACCGTGCTGCAGAATTCGCAGCTTGTGGTGATCTCGCCATCCTGCCAGCTTTCATCGAGCTCGTCTGGTGGCAGTGACTTCAGCACGTCGAGGATTTTTTCCCGGTTGCAATTGCACTTGTCCTCAACAAGGCTTGGCTCATGAACCCGCACACCCTGCTCATGGAACAGGCGGTAAAGCAGCCGCTCGGAACCGATTTCAGGATCGGTCAACTCGTCATCGCGAATGGTCTCCGCCAGGATTCTGGCTTCAATCCACGCTTCATCGGTTTCCTCGGTTTGCGGTTTGTCGGCATCTTCCGGCGCATCGCCGCCCGGCAGATCGCGGGTGGTGTAGCGCTCGGGCGTATCGGGCAGAAACTGAACCAGGACACCGCCGCCCTGCCAGGTTTGCGATGATCCCTGTCCATCGGCTGCGGGCATCACCAGGCGTGATACGGCAAGCCGCACCTGGGTCGGGATCTGCTCGGATTGTCTAAAATAGGCCTGCGCCACCTCTTCTAGGCTTGCGCCGGACAATTCGACGATACCCTGATAGCGCTGGGTATGCGGCCCCTGATCGATGGTCATCGCCAGAATGCCTTTTCCAAGCAGGCCCTGCGGCGTATCCGTGCCCTCAGCCTGCGCCCGGGTAACACGCTCTTCATCGAAACTCGCATAGGCGCGGATCGCACCAGGCGTCTTGAAATCCACCACCAGCAGGGATACCGGCCCGTCGCTCTGGGTCTGGATCGTGAAGCGGCCATCGAATTTCAGCGAGCTTCCCAGCAACACCGTCAGAACGATCACTTCGCCCAGCAGGCGCGAAACCGGTTCGGGGTAGGCGTGGCGGTCAAGGATACTCGACAGCACCGGACCAAGCTGAACCGCCCGGCCACGCACATCCAGCGCCGGCACGTGAAACGGCAAGACGGAGTCGACGCCGGCAAGCGCCGGCTGTTGGGGCATATCCTGTGTCATCAATTGCTTTCGATGCTGTTGTCAGCCGCTCAAGCCTGGCCACGCCAGGTCACGATCCCAACCCCATGCACCAGGCAAGAATGCCCTTTTGGGCGTGAAGGCGATTTTCGGCTTCGTCGAACACCACCGAATGCGACCCGTCCATGACCGCATCGGTAACTTCCTCGCCGCGATGGGCCGGAAGACAGTGCATGAAAAGACTATCGGGCTTGGCCTTCGACATCAGTTCCTCATTGACCTGGAATGGCATGAAGACATTGTGGCCGCGAGCGCGATGCTCCTGGTTCATGGACACCCAGCAGTCGGTAAAGACGCAGTCGGCATCTGCAACCGCTGCTTCGGGATCGCTGCCCAGATGAACCGTGCCGCCATTCTGCTTTGCCCAGTCGATATAGCGGGCCTCGGGCTCGGAACCTTCCGGCACGGCGATGTGCAGTTCGTAGCCGAACCGGGCTGCACCCTCGATCAGCGAATGCAGGACGTTGTTGCCGTCCCCTGTCCAGGCGAACTTGCGACCCTCAAGCGTTCCACGATGTTCCTGAAACGTCATCAGGTCGGCCATGATCTGGCAGGGATGGGTATCGTCGGTCAGGCCGTTGATTACCGGCACGGTGGCGTATTCGGCCAGTTCGCGCAGGCGGTCATGATCCGTCGTGCGGATCATGATGATATCGACATAGCGCGACAGAACTCGGGCGGTATCGGCAATCGTCTCCGAACGGCCAAGCTGCATCTCGGTCCCCGACAGAAAGATGGTCTCGCCACCAAGCTGGCGCATGCCGACATCGAAGGAAACTCGGGTGCGGGTCGAGGGTTTCTCGAAGATCATGGCAAGGGCTTTTCCAGCCAGCGGGCGGGCATCGCTGCCTTCGCCACCCTTCATGGCGGTGGCGCCGGTGAGGATGGAATTGAGCGTTCCGGCGTCGAGCGCCGAAAGGTCAAGAAAGTGTCTGGGCGTATCGGTCATCTTTTCGTTCCCTTCCCACAAAGGTCAGGTTTGTGTTTGTCAGGTGGCGGGCGCAACCCGTGCCATGCCGTCCAGGGCAGCAATCATCCTGTCGCGCGCTTCGCGCAACTCCTCCGCCGTGATGGTAAGAGGTGGCGCAAAACGCACCACATTGTCACCGGCGCCAACGGCCAGCAGCTTCTGTTCCCGGAATGCGGCGATGATGTCGGTATTGGGTACGACCGCCTTCAGGCCGAGCAGCAAGCCCTTGCCGCGGACTTCCGAAACCAGGTCAGGATAACGGTCGGCGATCTCGGCCAGCATCTGCTTGAGCAGCAACCCCTTCTGGTTGACCCCTTCCAGAAAGCCGTCCGCCGTAATGATTTCCAGCACCTTTGCCGCCACGGCCATCGCCAGCGGGTTGCCGCCAAAGGTGGTGCCGTGGGTTCCCGCCGTCAGGGCATCGGCAACCTCTTCGCGGGCAAGGCAGGCACCAACCGGAAAGCCGCCGCCCAGCCCCTTGGCCACCGCCATGATATCGGGTGCTCCTTCACCATTGTCGCCCGCCCATTCATGGGCAAACAGTTTGCCGGTACGGCCAACGCCAGTCTGAACCTCGTCATAAATCAGCAGAATGCCATGCTTGTCGCAAAGCGCACGCAAGTCGCGAAGGGTCTGGTTCGGCACCTCGCGGATACCGCCTTCGCCCTGAATGGGCTCGATCAGAATGGCTGCTGTGTTTTCGTCGATGGCGGCGTTCAGCGCATCCTCATCACCGAAAGGCAGGGAGATGAAACCGGGCGCCTTGGGACCGAACCCTTCCAGGTATTTCGGCTGGGCGCCGGCGGCGATGGTCGCAAGAGTCCGGCCGTGAAACGCACCTTCGAAGGTGAGGATGTTGATGCGATCCGTATCGCCCTTGTTGTAGTGATAGCGCCGCGCCGTCTTGATCGAGCATTCCAGCGCCTCGGCACCCGAATTGGTGAAGAACACCCGGTCGGCGAAGGTATGTTCGCACAGCAGCTTCGCCACCTTTTCCTGTCCCTTGACGGGAAACAGGTTGGAGGTGTGCCACAGCTTGCCGGCCTGCTCGGTCAGCGCGGCGACAAGTTCAGGATGTGCATGGCCAAGCGCGTTGACGGCAATGCCCGCGGTCAGGTCGAGGTACTCGTTATCCTGATTATCATACAGGCGCACGCCTTCCCCTCGCACGAACTCGATATCGGGTTGCGCATAGGTGGAAAAGGTGTGTTTTTCAGCGCCCATCTGAGTGCTCCGGAACTTGTAAAACCCCCGGATTGCCGGTTTTGCAACCTGGAGGTCAAAATCGTTGCGACTTCAGCCTGCGTCGAGACATGAAGCTGCCCTCGAAAGCAAACAGCCCGCCCAACCGGGCGAGCTGCACTTTTCTGTGGCTCTATATCGCGCTGGTTGTGAAAATTGTCAAATAATCCCGATCCTGACGGATCGACCCGGCTTCCGGCGGACGCCGGCGGTTGCCGAAAGGGCAGTGCTTATCCACAAAAGTTCCGTAACGGCACAAGTCAAACCGCAAATCCGATTCTGCTTTCCACAGGATTATGAAATCCGATTCCTGAATGTGGGGATAAAGTGAAAAATCGATTCTTATTGCACCCCTTCGACTTGTCACCGAGTCAAGCCCTACGCTAGGATTTTCAGCGTCCCAGGGAGATGTGGGCACCCGGGAAAATAAGAATTCGGAGGGTATCGGTTAGCGCCGGGTGTAACCGGCGTTGCGATGTCTGATTGCGGCAAAAAACAGGAATTTTCAACCATGTCATGGACAGATGAACGGGTCGATCTGTTGCGGAAGCTCTGGACCGAAGGGTTGAGCGCCAGCCAGATCGCAGCGGAACTTGGCGGCGTCACGCGCAATGCGGTGATCGGCAAGATTCACCGCCTTGGCCTGTCCGGACGCAACAAGGGTACCGCAGCCGGCGCGCCTCGCCGCAAACCCACCACGCCCAGGGCGAGCGGTGGGACGAAGCCCAAGTCGGCCGGCAGTGCGAAGAATGGCGCCGCCGGAACGGTGAGCCCGCGCCCGGTGACCGAACTGCCGGACATCGAAAAACCGGACATGCTGATGCTGGACCTGCTGCAGCTTACCGAACTGACCTGCAAGTTTCCGGTCGGCGATCCGCAGGAATCCGACTTCGGCTTCTGTGGCGTGAAGGTGCGCGATGGCGATCCTTATTGCGAGTACCATTGCCGGCTCGCCTATCAGCCTGCTGCCGAGCGGCGCCAGAGGTCGGGCAACCGGGCCAATACGCCTAAACAACTGCCTTCCGCATCCGGGTTCAACGCATTCTAGGCCATGAACCTGAAAGCAGGCCGGGAGAGTTCCTGATTGAACATACCTGACGCCCCCATCGTAACACTCAACATCGACGGCAAGCGGCGGCGCTTTGATCTCGACAATCCGGTTCTGCCCAGCTGGGTCGAAGACAACACCTTTGCCAGCGACGGCTATCCCTACAAGGACAAGCTGAAGCGCAAGCTGTATGACAAGGCACTGCAAGACCTGCAGGCCGAGCTCGTCAAGGTGCTGTACTGGCTTCAGGAAAGCGGCGAACGGGTCATCGCCTTGTTCGAGGGACGGGATGCCGCCGGCAAGGGCGGGACGATCGGCGCCATCCGCGAAAACCTCAATCCGCGCAAGGTGCGGGCCGTGGCGCTCTCCAAGCCGTCCGATGTCGAGCAGGGGCAATGGTATTATCAGCGCTATGTGGATCATTTCCCGACCAAGGGTGAAATGGTTCTGTTCGACCGCTCGTGGTACAACCGGGCCGGCGTCGAACCGGTGATGGGCTTCTGCACGCCGGAGCAGCACGAGAAGTTCCTTGATGAGACGCCGGACTTCGAGCGGATGATCACCCGCGACGGCATCCACTTCTTCAAGTTCTGGCTGACCATCGGTCAGGAGATGCAGCTCAAGCGCTTTCACGACCGCCGCCACGACCCGGTGAAAGTCTGGAAGCTGTCGCCCATCGACATCAAGGCGCTGACCAAGTGGGATGATTATGCGGCTGCCCGCGACACGATGTTTGCAGCAACGCATACAAGGCACGCGCCGTGGACCGTGGTCCGCTCCAATGACAAGCGGCGGGCAAGGATCAACGTGATCCGCACCATCCTTCGTGCCCTGCCCTATGCGGGCAAGGATGAAGCGAAGATCGGCAGGATCGACCGCAAGATCATCGGCAGGCCGTAAGGCTGCCTCGCAGGCTAGCCTTGCCCGTTCATCCGCTCCAGCGCCAGCAGCAAATGGGCTTCGACTTCGCGGCGCATGGCAGCCCGTTCCTCGCCGGTGCCCGGTGCGAGAAGATAAAGGTCGACCAGACTGCCAATCAGCACCGCCATGAAATGTAGGCGCTCCGGCTCCGCCAAGGTTTGCGGTGCGTATTTGTTGAAGAACGGTGCAAATATGCTTTCGACAACCACCGTCCCGGCGGCACCCGTCTGATCTGCCTCGATGGTGCGGATGGCGCGCATCGCTTTCAGCAGGCCGGCATGGGCGGGGATGGCTTCCGCCGCATCGAGATAAACCGTCAGCAGCGCACGGGCGGCATCTTCAGCGGCTAGGTCTTCCGGCAGTGCCGACAGGGCCTGGCTGCAATCGGCAACGATCCGCTCCACCGTGGCGTCATACGCCGCCAGAAGCAGTTCGTCGCGATCATTGTAGTAGCGGTAAAGCGTTCCCACGGAGACGCCGGCATAGGCAGCAATCGCCGTAGTTGTCACCGCTGCGGCACCCTGTCTGGCAACCACGGTCTCCACGGCCTCCAGCAGTGAAGCGCGGGTTTTGTAGGCCCGGCGCTGTACCGGCGAAGCCTTTTCCGTGGGCGATTTTTCCGCCGTCGTCACGCTGTCCCTGCCTGTATCAATCCCGACATCTGCCGCCTCATAAAAAGTGAAACTATTTCATTTTTATTGACAAGGCCAGTGCTGCCCGGCATTTTGCTCCGAATGGACGACCGGGTTTCTTATCCGGTTTTCACGGGCGGTTATCACGGGGAGGAGTACCGGATGAAAACGATCCTGAAAGCGGTGGCCCTTGCACCGTTGATCCTGGCAACAGGCCTGGGCCTTGCCTATGCAGCCGAGATTACGGTGACGCCCTTTGGCGGGCCGGAGAAGCTCGCCGAAGCGCTGATCCTGGCAGAAGAAGGCGATACGATCCTGCTGCAGCCGGGCCGCTGGAACCTGACGGACGGGCTGTCTCTCGACGCCGATGGCGTTACCATTCGCGGCGCCGGACCTGACCGCACGGTACTCTCCTTCAAACAGCAGTCGGGCTCCGGCGAAGGGCTGCTGGTAACCTCCGACCGGGTGGTGCTGGAAGACTTCGCCGTCGAGGACACGAAGGGTGACGGCATCAAGGCCAAGGACAGCGACCAGATCACCATGCGCAATCTGCGCGTTGAATGGACCAACGGGCCGGACGAAAAGAACGGTGCCTATGGCCTCTATCCCGTCTCCGCAAAGAACGTGCTGATCGAGGACTCCGTGGTGCGCGGAGCATCGGACGCCGGCATTTATGTCGGCCAGAGCCAGGACATTGTCGTGCGAAACAACCGGGCGGAGTACAATGTTGCGGGCATCGAAATCGAAAACTCGTTCCGCGCCGATGTCTACGGCAACACGGCAACGCACAATACCGGCGGCATTCTGATCTTCGATCTGCCCAACCTGCCGCAGCAGGGCGGCCATGACATCCGTGTCTTCGAAAATGACGTGGTGGACAACGATACGCCCAACTTCGCGCCAGAAGGCAACATTGTCGGCATTGTGCCGAAGGGCATGGGCATCATGGTGATGGCCAACCGCAATGTGCATGTATTCGGCAACCGGCTTTCAGGCAACGCCACGACGCACATGCTGATCGCCGCCTATCCCGAGGATTACGAGGATGACGAGTACATGTTCGTGCCACGCGGGGTTTACATTCACGACAACATCTATGGCGATGGCGGTGGCGCTCCCGATACGGGCGAAGTGGGCAAGACCATTTCCGACATTACCGGGGAGCCGGTGCCCGACATCGTCTGGGACGGCGTGACGCGCATTCCCGAGTGGTTCAGCTGGGTGTCGGCGGAAAACCGCGTCTACATCAAGGAAGCGGAGGATACGACCTTCGCCAGTCTGAAGATGATTTCGCAGCTGCTGTTGCCGTGGAGTTCCAGCCCCAACCGTGACATCGCCGATCATGCCGGCAGCCTGCCGGAGCCCGCACCGGTCAAGCTGGCGCAGGAAGCCGGCAGCTGAGGATATCATGAGCGTCCGCTCGATCCGGAAAATCATTCGGGCGGCCGTCCCGGCGTTTGCTGCCAGCCTGCTGGCGGCAAGCTCTGCCTCAGCGGTGGATGACGCTGCCATTCTTGCCAAGCGGCCACCAAAGCAGCTTTCGGCCTTCGGTTTCTTTACCGACGCTGCAGCACAGGTTCCGGCGGAAGGCGTGTTGCCCTTTGCCCCGGCAACCCCGCTATTCACCGACTTCGCGGAGAAGCGCCGCTTCGTCTACATGCCGGCAGGAAAGCCCGCTGCATATGACGCAGAAGAGGCGTTCCGCTTTCCAGTTGGCGCGGCCCTGATCAAGACCTTCGCCTATCCTGATGACAGTGCGGACGGGCTGCATCTCGTGGAAACCCGTGTGCTGCTCCATCAGGAGAGTGGCTGGCAGGCTTGGGCCTATGTCTGGAAAGAGGATCAGAGCGAAGCCGAACTGAACATCGTTGGCGCCAAAATCGACATGGAGATCCCGCTGCCGGATGGCGGGACAAAGGCGATTACCTATGCCGTTCCCAACAAGAACCAGTGCA
>JAGRLQ010000115.1:1505-4176 GCA_020441735.1 Nitratireductor sp. | reverse complement strand
AGAATCTGATCTCCGGCGTGCCGCGCCATGTGGACGGGCGTATGATCGCCATCACCAAGAACGCGGGTGCGGCGATCATCAACGAGGATCGCATGTGGCACTACACCGAGGGCGTGCAGAACTGGGATCCGATCTGGCCCGATCACGCAATCCGCATCCTGCCCGGGCCATCCTCGCTGTGGTTCGATGCCGAGGGCAACCGGTTCCCCGCGCCCTGCCTGCCCGGTTTCGACACGCTGGAGACGCTGCGCCACATCCTGGCGAGCGGCTACGACTATTCCTGGTTCATCCTCAACCAGGCGATCATCGAAAAGGAATTCGCGCTTTCAGGCTCCGAGCAGAACCCGGATTTTACCTCGGGAAGCTGGAAGGTGCTGCTGAAATCGCGCCTCGGCAAAGGCGCACCGCCGCCAGTCGAGGCCTTCAAGCAGCATGGCGCCGATTTCGTCGTGCGCGATAACCTCGATGACCTTGTTGCTGGCATGAACGAATTGGTGGACGTCAAGCTCGATACGGCGAAGCTGCGCGCCCAGGTCGAGGCGCGCGATGCGCAGATGGACAATTCCTTCACCAAGGATGCGCAGGTGATGGCGATCCGCACGGCGCGCAACTATCTCGGCGACAAGCTGATCCGCACCGCCAAGCCGCACAAAATCCTCGATCCCTCAAAGGGGCCGCTGATCGCCGTCAAGCTGCACGTCATGACGCGCAAGACGCTGGGCGGCATCCACACCAATCTCGACGGCGAGGTGCTCGACGCCAAGGGCAATACCGTCAGCGGACTGTTTTCGGCGGGCGAATGCGCCGGCTTCGGCGGCGGCGGCTATCATGGCTACAATGCGCTTGAAGGAACCTTTCTCGGCGGGTGCATTTTCTCGGGGCGGAATGCCGGGAGGAAGGCCGGGTAGGGCAGCGGCGAAGTCGAACCGCTTCAGGGATGTGGAAGTGGCCTGATTTATCCCAGACGCTGCCTGGCGAGCCATTGTGTGGGTGTCATTCCAAGTTCGATGCGGAATGCGTGGCGAAGGGCCTGCGCATCGGGAAAGCCGGATTGGGCCGCAATTCCTTCGATTCCCTTCGCGTCGCTCAACAGGGCATCCTGTGCCCGAGCGATTCTTGCCCGGCGCAGCCAACCGCCAAGGCTTCCCCCGGTGCGTGCCCGTATATGCCGGGTCAGGCTGCGACGGCTCATGCCTGCTTGTGCGGCAATCACGTCAAGGGTGGTACTGTGTTCGGGGTTGGCCCAAATCTGTTCGAGGATATCCGCAACGCGATGTTCCGACGAAGATGCCGGGGAGGGACGTTCAATCAGTTGCGGCTGTTCACCGCTGCGCTGCGGCGCGACAACAAGTTGACGCGCGACGCGGTTGGCTTCGGCAGGGCCCGAGAGGCGGGCAAGCAGATGCAAACAGCAATCAAGGCCTGCCGCGATCCCCGCGGAAGTCAAAATCTGACCGGCATCGACAAAGATTGCTGAAGGATCAATCCGGATCGCAGGATAACGGTCACCGAACTCGGCTACTCTTGCCCAATGGGTTGTCGCCCGCTGCCCGTCAAGAAGACCGGCTTCGGCCAATCCGAAGGCACCGAGACACAGTCCCACAACGATTGCACCGTGAGCATGCGCGAGACGGAGCTGCTCGACAATGGCGGGACAAACCGGCTCACTGGCATCACGCCATCCGGGAAGGATAACGACGTCCGCCTGGTGTGCGGCATCGATTGAATGGCCAATTTCAACGAAAATGCCACCGGTTGCCGATATTCGCTTCCTGTCTGCGCAAACAACGACCTCATTGCCGCTGGCGAGAAATGGCTCGCCGAACACAGCAAGCGGTGTGGACAGCATGAAGGGGCTCATTCCGTCATAGGCAATGATCGCAATACGCATTGGCCCAATTTAACGGAAACATGGCCTTCAGGCCACTCCTGGATTCCGAACTGATTTGGTAGGCGAAGTGGAACTGCAAAGGAGAATTCAATGAGCAGAGCCCTTATCGTGATCGACGTCCAGAATGATTATTTCCCCGGCGGGGTCTTGCCGTTGCATGACGCGGAGGAAGTGGAGGCGCGTATCGTCTCCGAGATTGATCGCGCACGTGCAGCCGGAGACCGTGTTGTTCTCATACGCCATGTCTCACCTGCAGAGACCGGACTGTTTGCGGCCAAAAGCAGTGGCGCCGCTATCCGCCCGGCAATCCTGGGTGCAGCCGGTGCCGTGCCGATTGTAACCAAGCAGCTTGCGGATGCTTTTCAGGATACCGATCTCGCCACACATCTTGACGGCGTGCGGGAAATCCGAATTTGCGGGATGATGACGCAGAACTGCGTGGTGTTTACGGCGATGTCGGAGGCTGCGGCAGCATTCGATGTTTGCGTTATTGGCGATCTGTGTGCTGCGCCTTCCGAGATCGTCCACAAAGTGGCGCTAAGCGCGCTGAGCTCCAAGCTGCGCGTTGAAAACGCTGCCGGCGCCTGATCGAAAGCCAACACTCATGCGCAATGCAGCCTGACTGCTTCATCCCCGGGAGTGCTTACTCTGCCGCCTGTTTCCCCGCCGGCCGTTCCATGTCGAATTGCAGGCTGGCGAGATGGGCGTAGAGGCCGTTCTTCTTTTTCGACAGGCTGGCGTGGGTGCCGCTTTCTACGATCTCGCCGCGGTCCATGACGA
>JAGRLQ010000115.1:0-1446 GCA_020441735.1 Nitratireductor sp. | reverse complement strand
GCCGCTCCATGGCATCCTGCACCAGCCGCTCGCTTTCGGCGTCAAGCGCGCTGGTCGCCTCGTCGAGCAGCAGGACGGGGGCATCCTTCAGGATGGCGCGGGCAATGGCGATGCGCTGGCGCTGGCCGCCTGACAGCGTCACACCGCGCTCGCCCAATTGGGTGTCGTAGCCTTCGGGCATGTCGCTCAGGAAATCATGGGCGTTGGCGGCCTTTGCGGCGGCGATGACTTCCTCACGGGTGGCGTCTTCGCGGGCCAGTGCAATGTTTTCATGGGCAGACGCCGCAAAGACCACCGTATCCTGGGGCACGATGGCGATCTCGGCACGAAGCGCGCCGGGGTCGAGATCCTTCAGGTCGATGCCGTCCAGCGTGATCCGGCCTGAGGCCGGATCGTAATAGCGCAGCAGCAGGGCGGTTAGCGTCGACTTGCCGGCGCCGGAAGGGCCGACCACGGCGAGCGTCTCGCCCGCCTTGATGGCGAGGTTTGCATTGCGCAGCGCCAGTTCTTCCGGCCGGGCGGGATAGGCGAAGGAAACGCCTTCAAAGGCGATCTCGCCCCTGACCGGTTTGGGCAAGGTGGCGGGATTTTCTGGCGCCTTGATGTCCGGTTCCTCGTTGAGCAGTTCGGTGATGCGCTCGGCAGCACCGGCAGCCTGCGAGAGTTCACCCCAGACTTCCGACAGGGCGCCCAGCGAACCGGCGGCAAAGATTGCGTAGAGCAGGAATTGCGATAGCAGGCCCGGCGTCATGGTGCCGGCCATCACGTCACGTGCGCCGATCCACAGCACGGCGATGACGCTGGAAAAGATCAGGAAGATCGCAAAGGCGGTCAGAAGCGCGCGCATGGCGACGGCCTTGCGGGCGGCATCGAATGCCGTTTCGACGGCGGATGAAAAGCGGCGGGAGACGGAATTTCCGGTAGCAAAGGCCTGCAGGATGCGGATGGCGCCGATTGCCTCCGAGGCATAGGCGGTTGCTTCGGCCAGCGTGTCCTGGGCATCGCGGGAGCGCCGGCGCACGGCGCGGCCAAAGGCAATGATCGGAAAGACGATCAGCGGAATGGCACCGATGACGATCATCGACAGGCGTGGCGAGGTGTAGACCATGGCGCCGAGTGCTCCGAGGCCGAGCAGCGTGTTGCGCAGCGCCATAGAGGCGGTGGCGCCGACGGCGGACTTGATCTGCGTCGTGTCGGCGGTCAGCCGCGAAACGATCTCGCCGGAGCGTGCCTTGTCGTAGAAGGAAGGCGAGAGCGTCGCCACATGGGAAAAGACATCCTTGCGGACATCGGAGACGACGCGCTCGCCAAGCCAGATGACGAAATAGTAGCGGCAGGCGGAAGCGAGCGCCAGCAGGGCGGCGACGCCGACAAGGGCGGAGAAGTAATTGCCGACGAAGCTGGCATTGTTGCCGATGAAGCCCTGGTCGATCATGTTGCGCACGG
>JAGRLQ010000114.1 GCA_020441735.1 Nitratireductor sp. | reverse complement strand
TGCACGGAAGATGCAACCGTGCTGCTGACGAGCCTGCAGGGCCAGTGTATCCGTTTCCCGGTCACCGATGTACGGGTATTTACCGGCCGCAACTCGGTCGGGGTGCGCGGCATCAATCTGGCCGAAGGCGATACGGTCATCTCAATGACGATCCTCAAGCCGTCGCAGGCCGAGGCCTGGGAGCGCACAGCCTATCTGAAGCGCCGCCGGGCGGAACTTGCCGCTGAGGTGGGCGAGGCGCCGGAAGAGATGGAAGTTGCTGAGGCGGAAGAAGGCGATGACAGCCAGACGCTTTCGGACGAACGCTATGAGGTCATGCGCGAGCGTGAGCAGTTCATTCTGACGCTCTCCAGAAAAGGCTTCGGCAAGCGTTCCTCAAGCCATGAATACCGGGTATCCGGGCGCGGCGGGAAGGGCATTGCCGCCATGGCAGTCAACGCGCGCAATGGCGAACTCGTTTCCTCCTTCCCGGTGGAGGATAGCGACCAGATCATGCTGGTGACCGATGGCGGGCAATTGATCCGCTGTCCGGTCGGCGATATCCGCATTGCCGGCCGCTCGACCCAGGGCGTTACCGTGTTCAAGACGGCAGAAGACGAGGAAGTGGTTTCCGTCGAGCGCATCAGCGAAGCCGATGACGAGGAAGAACTGCCCGAAGACGATGCGGCAGAAGGTGCGAATGAGCCGGTAGAAGGTGCGTCAACTGCGAGCTCCGAAGCAGATGGATCGCAGGACGGTGGCAGCGAAGAAAACGGCGGCGAGTGACGCAGCCTGCCAGATTCAGCCTGTCGACGGCATTGTGACGGCCTCGGCGCAGTCCTCCCTGGTCAGGCTTCAGCGGCCCTCTTCATACCGTCTTTGGTTGTCTGCCATGCGGCGGGCCATGATCTGGGCAATGGCGTAGGCAAATTCCGGATCGTTCAGGCAGAGCCTGCCGACCTCTTCTGCATCCAGCGTTCCCAGGTGAACGTCCGTCAATGCGCGGGCACCCATGGAGCGTGTGCCAGATTTGGTGAACAATCCGGTTTCGCCGAGCAGGCCGTTCTTCTCGACACGGGCACCATTTTCCACCTCGATGATGCCGCTGTCGACAAGGTAGAGAAGGTCGGCGGGATCGCCTTTTTCGAACACCATGTGATTTGCCTTTACCGACATCGGCTTCATGTATTTCCTCAGATCGGCAATGTCGTAACCGTAATGGCGGATATGGCGGATGCGGCGGGAGGTGTTGTGGATTTCGAAGATGCGATAGGCATTGACGATGAATGCCGCCAAACACAAGACGGCAACAAGGTTCTGGCCTGCTATCCAGGCTGCAATGCCGCCGGCAAGGGCGGCTGCCGCGATCACCAGGCGAATGGCGAGCATGTTGCGGGTGAAGCCGGCCAATCCCAGGGCTGCAGCGGCTGCCAGTGAAAGGGGAAAAACGTACGCATCCATCGCGCTTGACTCCTGTTCGTTTGCCAACATTATGCCGTCGACACCATCCGCCGCAAGCGGTGGCGGGCTGCGCTGAGCCAAAACAGGCATAGCCGAAGCCGATATCCTCAGAAAGGTACCGCTGTGACCCTCTCGACCCTCCTCGTTTTCGCTTTCGCCTGTTTCGTGATCGTTATCGTTCCTGGCCCCACGGTCACGGTGATCATTGCAAATTCGCTCAGAGGCGGTGCCCGGGCCGGCCTTCTCAACGTGCTGGGAACCCAGATCGGCCTGTTGCCGATGGTGCTGATCGTGGCGCTCGGGCTTGAATCGGTCGTGCGCGTCATGGCCGACTGGTTTTTCTGGATCAAGCTGGCGGGTGCGGCCTATCTCATCTGGCTCGGCATTTCGTTGCTGCGCTCCGACGGAAAGCTGGCTGATCCCGGAACGGTAAAGCCGCCGCGCATCGGCTATTTCTGGCAGGGCGTGCTGGTCATCTGGTCGAACCCCAAGGCGCTGATTTTCTTCGGTGCCTTCCTGCCGCAATTCGTCAATCCGGCGGCCGGGAGCCCGTTCTGGCAGTCGGTTGTCTATGGACTGACCTTCATGGCCGTCGCCACGGTTTTTGACAGCATGTATGCCCTGCTTGCGGGAAAAGCCGGTTCGGCGCTGACACGTACGCGGGTGCGGGTGGTGGAGAAAGTCAGCGGCGGGCTGCTGGTTGCCGGTGGCATCTGGATGGCCTTGCTCAAGCGCACGCCAGCCTAGGCCTTCCCCACCGTTTTCGCCCCCAGAGCAGCAAGATGTGCCGCACAGGTCCTGTCCGAGCGGATGCTCTTGGGATTGATTTTCGTGCGCTTTCGTTTCGAAAGGCTGCGCTTGCAGAGAATAATGGCAAGTTGGGTTGCAACCGGCAGGGTGTCTGATGCGGAGATTTTGCTGAAAAACTGCAGGGTCATCTCAGGCTGATGCTCGAAGACCTGCAGCAGATCCTCACCAATCGGTGCCAGCGTTGCCTTTTCCCAGTCGAGAAGGCAGGGGCGGCCATCGGGCCTGATCAGAATTTCCTCACAGATGCCGCCGCCATGGGTGATCGACCAGTCCATGGTTCCACTCTGCCAGTCTTGCGGCAATTCAATGCTGAGGCGATGCGCTTCCTGTTCCATCGCATTGGGTGTGATGGTAGCGTCCAGACAGCGGCTGACCGGTTTGGCTTTGCAGCCCCAGAATCTGAAATAACCGGGTGCAATCTCTGACAGGTAGCGCTCGGCCTGTTCTGACGCACCCAGTTGCCGAGCCGAATCAATCTTTTCCAGAACAATCCAGCGCAGGTTCGGGTCGGCTGCCTCGATTTGAGGGACGAGGCCGTCAAAAGCTGCAAGGGTTTTCAGCATGCGGATTTCCCGAGCATGAGACCGCAGCGCGAGTGAGATCTTCAGCACTCGCGAGACGCCGTCCGATTGCCAGAACAGAATGGCATTTTCCTTTGCGATCCGCGATTTGCGCGCCGATTTCCGGCTGCGCGCAAGCGGTCCCAGAATTCCGGTTGCCGGGCTCTGCCAAAGCTCAACCGGCACCGGGCGGCCATAGATCAGTCCGGCCAGGCGGACTAGCGGTGACCAGTTGCTTTGCGGCCTGACACGAATGTCCCGGTTGGTTGGATAAAGCAGGTGGGGAGAGGGAGTATTATTACCGGCAAGGGCGCGGTCGGCTGCTCTGGAAGCTGCCTTGAGGTTTTCAAGCGCGAGGTCGGTGACCGGGTGTTTCCAGGTGTAAAACCAGTGTGCAATTTTCGATTTCAAGTTCAGCTCCCCAGCGAACGTGATGTGAACCACATTCGAAAGGGGATGGGAAGCCTTGGGATCCTGCGTGGAGGTGATGTCTGCGGTGCGGGGAACTTCCGGCAGCCGGTTATTCGACCCAGCGGTAGTCCTGCTTCTGCTGCAGGCGGCGGGTGCGGGCTGCCTGGCCTTCGCTTTCAAGCCGCATGATGGCGGCAACAGAAAGCACGGTAATCATGAAGAAGGCGGTAATGAGCAAAACCATGGTTGTCTCCTGCGATTTGACGTCTTCTGCGTCTGTCCGGTGCCTTTTCTTGCATCATCAACGTGAACAGCGGCGGAAAGTTCCGTTCACGTCCGGTTCATCTGTGTTTTTGCCGGATAGGGCACAAAGCGGCGTATGAAAATCCTAGGCGGATCAGGACAGCAACGATGTGCCATCGGTCACAGCGTGTGTTTGGCGCTATAACGAAATTGCAGTTGCGATCCGCGCTGAGGGGTGACAAAAGGGCGCCATGAGTGACGCAGAAATCCGTATTGCGCTTTATGCTGGCAGTTTTGATCCGCTGACCAGCGGTCATGTGGATGTGATCCGCCAGGCCCTGTCCTTTGCCGACCGGGTGGTGGTGGCCATCGGTATTCAGGCCAGCAAGAAACCGGTGTTTTCGTTCGAGGAGCGGTCGAAGCTGATCGAAAAGTCGGTCGCCGAACTGGTCGATGTCAGCGGCAGGGTTTCGGTGATCTCCTTCGAGGGGCTGGTGGTCAATGCTGCCCGTGAGCACGGGGCCACGATGATGGTACGGGGTTTGCGCGACACCACCGATTTCAACTACGAAATGCAGATGGCGGGCATGAACAGCGCCATGGCGCCTGATATCCAGACGGTCTTTGTGCCGGCTTCAGCCGGTCTTGGCCACATTACCGGCACACTTGTGCGCCAGATCGCCTCCATGGGTGGCGACGTTTCCGGATTTGTTCCCGGACCGGTGAACAAGGCGCTCAAAGACAAACATTCCTGATCCGCCGTCCGGCCGCATCAAAACTCCCATTCTCCAAGTTTTCGAGGAAATCGATGATCAAGCTGTTGAAGTTTCTTGCCGCGCCGCTGCTGGCGCTTTCCCTTGCCGCCTGCAACAGCGGCACGCCTGAAGCACCGAAAGGCGAAGCGCCGGCGACCACGGAGCAATCTTCCGGTCAGGATACGCAGGCAACAACCCAGCAGGCGGAAGAGGACATTGTCTATCTCGATCTGAAGGACGGCCGGGTGACGATCCGGCTGCGGCCCGATCTGGCGCCCAAGCATGTGGCGCGGATCAAGACGCTGACCGGTCAGGGCTTTTACGACGGCATCGTCTTTCACCGGGTGATCGACGGTTTCATGGCGCAGACAGGTGACCCGACCGGCACCGGCCGCGGCGGTTCGGATCTGCCGGACATCGAGGCTGAATTTACCGGCGAACCGTTCAAGCGTGGCGTGCTGGGCATGGCGCGGGCGGCCGATCCCAATTCCGCCAATTCGCAGTTCTTCATCATGTTCGCCGATGGCGACTTCCTCAACGGCGAATATACGGTGTTCGGCGAGGTGATCGACGGCATGGAGCATGTCGACAAGATCAAGCGTGGCACGGGCCAGAACGGTATGGTATCGGACCCAGACAAGATCATCAAAATGACGCTGGCGAAATAAGCCGGCTGGCAACACAATCAGGCAAAATACAAGAAGAAGGGGAGCCGCATGGCTTACGAAGATCCGGAAAACACGATCGTCATGGAAACCACCAAGGGGCCGGTCGTCATCAAGCTGCGGCCCGACCTTGCGCCCAACCACGTGGCGCGGATCAAGGAACTGGCCAGTGAAGGCTTTTATGACGGCATCGTCTTTCACCGTGTGATCGACGGCTTCATGGCGCAGGTCGGCTGTCCGCACGGCATCGGTACGGGCGGCTCGTCGAAACCTGACCTGAAGGCGGAATTCAACGAGGAACCCCATGTGCGCGGTACCTGTTCCATGGCGCGTGCCCAGAACCCCGACAGCGCCAATTCGCAGTTCTTCATCTGTTTCGAGGATGCACCGTTCCTCAACCGGCAATACACGGTCTGGGGCCAGGTGATCGAAGGCATGGAGAATGTCGACCAGATCAAGCGCGGCGAGCCGGTGAAGGATCCCGATTCCATCGTCTCGATGAAGGTGGCGAGCGCACTGTAATCTGCCTCGCCAATTGGTGTATCAAGGGCGGCGTTGTTGCCGCCCTTTTTCGTGAAGTCTGCCGATGCGCGTTGACCTGTTCGATTTTGATCTGCCGGAAGACCGGATCGCCCTGCGACCGGCCGCGCCGCGGGATTCGGCGAAACTGCTGGTAGTAAAGCCCGGCGAGCCGTTCGAGGATCGTATTGCGCGCGACCTGCCGGACCTGCTTCAGCCCGGCGATGCGCTGGTGTTCAACGACACGAAGGTCATTCCGGCGCAGCTGGAAGGTATCCGCAACCGCGATGGCGCTACCGCCCGCATCGGTGCGACGCTGCACATGCGGGTTTCCGATAACCGCTGGAAGGCCTTTGTGCGCGGGGCCAAGAAACTTACGGCCGGCGACCGGCTGCGCTTCGGCCACGACAATACGGCCTGCCTGATGGGTTCGCTCGATGCGACGGTGGCCGAAAAGGGCGAAGAGGGTGAGGTGGAGCTTGTCTTCGATCTTTCGGGCACGGCCCTTGACGAGGCTTTGCATGCTGCAGGTCACGTGCCATTGCCGCCCTATATCGCGCTGAAACGCGCCGAGGATGCTCGCGACCGGGAAGATTACCAGACGATCTATGCCCGCGAGGAGGGTGCGGTGGCCGCACCGACGGCGGGACTGCACTTCACGCCGGAACTGTTTGCCCGGCTGGATAAAAAGGGCATCGGGCGCCATTTCGTGACCCTGCATGTGGGCGCGGGCACGTTTCTGCCGGTCAAGGCGGAGGATACCGAAGCCCACAAGATGCATTTTGAGCGAGGCCATGTATCAGTTGAAACCGCCGAAGCACTCAACGCGGTGAAGGCAAAGGGCGGGCGGATTGTCAGCGTCGGCACAACCTCGCTGCGCCTGCTGGAAAGTGCTGCCGA
The DNA here is from genome assembly GCA_020441735.1 of Nitratireductor sp. Classification (GTDB taxonomy): domain Bacteria; phylum Pseudomonadota; class Alphaproteobacteria; order Rhizobiales; family Rhizobiaceae; genus Salaquimonas. The sequence continues at coordinate 12,035 of JAGRLQ010000114.1, read as the reverse complement.
CGAGGCCGGCAGGCTGCATGCCTGGGAAGGGTCGACGGACATCTTCATCACGCCGGGCTACGCCTTCCGCTTTGCCGATGTGCTGATGACCAATTTCCATCTGCCGCGTTCGACGCTGATGATGCTGGTTGCAGCCTTCAGCGGTCTGGAGACGATGCAGGCAGCCTACGTCCATGCCATTTCGAACGGCTACCGTTTCTATTCCTATGGCGATGCCTCGCTGTTATACCGCGCGCCATGACGACCGAATTTGCCTTCAAGCTCCTTGCAACCGACGGAACGGCGCGGCGTGGCGAGATCACCATGCCACGCGGATCGATCCGTACGCCCGCTTTCATGCCGGTCGGCACCGCAGGCACGGTCAAGGCCATGTACATGGATCAGGTGAAGGAGTTGGGGGCCGATATCATCCTCGGCAACACCTATCACCTGATGCTGCGACCGGGCGCAGAACGGGTGGCAAAGCTTGGCGGGCTGCATGAGTTTGCGCGCTGGCAAGGGCCGATCCTGACGGATTCCGGCGGGTTTCAGGTGATGTCGCTGGCCTCTCTCAGAAAGCTGACGGAGGAGGGCGTTACCTTCACTTCGCATATCGACGGGCAGAAATTCTTCTTGTCACCGGAACGGTCCATCGAAATCCAGGGCCTGCTCGATTCCGATATCCAGATGCAGCTGGACGAGTGCATCGCGCTGCCGGCATCACGCGACGAGATGAAGCGCGCCATGGAACTCTCGCTTCGCTGGGCCGAGCGCTCGGCGGCAGCTTTTGGCGATCAGCCCGGCAAGGCGATGTTCGGCATTGTCCAGGGGGGTGATGACCCTGCTTTGCGCGTTGAATCCGCAAAGGCGCTCAAGGCCATGAATTTAAAGGGTTATGCCATTGGCGGGCTGGCGGTTGGTGAACCTCAGGATGTCATGCTGCGCATGCTGGAGACGACCTGTCCGGCAATGCCGGAGGATAAGCCGCGCTATCTGATGGGCGTTGGAACGCCGGACGACCTGCTCGAGAGTGTGGCGCGCGGCGTCGACATGTTCGATTGTGTTATGCCGACGCGGGCGGGCCGCCACGGGCTTGCCTATACGAGATACGGCAAGATCAATCTTAGAAATGCCCGCCACGCCGAGGACCCGCGCCCGCTCGACGAAATGAGCGAGTGCCCGGCATCGCGCGACTATTCGCGGGCCTATCTGCATCATTTGGTCAAATGCGGTGAGGCGCTGGGCGGCATGCTACTGACCTGGAACAATCTGGCCTATTATCAATTACTGATGGCCGGGATGCGCGAGGCCATTGAGGCCGGGAAGTTCGAGGATTTCAGAGCTGAAACCCGGGAAGGCTGGGCCAAAGGAGATATCGCTGCGCTGTGAGGGTCAGACCGCAGCACCCTTGTAAGGGTTCATTTTTACCCCGGTGATCTTCCAGGAGCCGTCCTCCTGCCGCTTCAGTGTGTAGACGGCCTGCCACTGCCTGCCATCCTCACCGGTGATGATCACTTCTTGGTAGATTTCACTGTTGATGATGGTGTTGCGGCCGAAAACGAAACTGCCCGGCGAATAGATGGCGCCATAGGCGCGCGAGACCATGTCGGTGAACTTCTCTACCGTGTCGAAATAACCCCGGATGTTGGGGGCTGCATGGGAATAGGCGCGGGCATGGTCGCGGGCGCGAAAGGCGTTGAGCTGATCGCCGATAACAGCCTGCGTGGCATTCTGGTCGGTGGATGGGACGGGTACGTCCTGGGCGAAAGCCTTCATGCTGATCAGCCCCGCCAGCAGGAACACGGCCAGTGCCAGCAGGACAGCTTTCAGGTCTTCAAACAGGATCGATTTTCGCATGGTTTCCTCCCGGTTCCGAGATTGAAACGGATCGGGGCGCAAAAAAGTTTCATCTGCGAAGGTAATGGTCGGGCAATGGTCGATGTCAGCTCTCCTTGTCGATCATTTCCGTGGCGAGTTGGGCCAGCACCGGCACAGCCGTGCCGTATTGTGCCGCCTTTTCGGGGTTGGACGCGTTGCCGTCGAGCGAACGCTTGTAGACGCCCTGCAGGATGGCCGCGAGGCGGAAGAAGCAGAAGGCGACGTAGAATCGCCAGTTGGCTATGTGCTCTATGCCGCAGCGCCGGCAATAGGCTGCCACATAGTCTGCTTCCGACGGCAGACCGAGAGCCTCGCGGTCGATGCCGCCAAGGCCACGGAACCCGCCCTGGTGCGGCAGGCGCCACTGCATGCACTGATAGGCAAGATCGGCATAGGGGTGGCCGAGAGTCGACAACTCCCAGTCAAGCAGGCCGAGCACCTCATGGGCGTCATGGCTGAAGACGATGTTGTCGATTCGGAAATCGCCATGGACCAGCGATACCCTGCCATCATCTGCCGGCATGTTGGCGCCGAGCCAGTCGACAAGCTGGTGAACCTGCTCGTTGCGGTCGATTTCGCTGGCTGCATATTGCTGTGTCCAGCGCGACAACTGCCGCTCGAAATAGCTGCCGGGCTTGCCGAAATCGCCGAGGCCTGCAGCTTCCACATCGACCTGATGCAGTTTCGCCAGCACCGCGTTCATCCGGTCATAGATCAGTGCCCGGCGCTCGGGCGCCTTCTCACTGTGATATTCGTGGATTTCCGGCAGGGCCGGGTCCCAGAAGATATGGCCGTCGAGATGTTCCATGACGAAGAACATGCGCCCGATGGGGCTGCCTTCATCGCACAGGGCAAACATGCGCGGCACTGGAACATCGCTTGCCGCAAGGGCCTTCATGACGCGGTATTCCCGATCGACCTGATGGGCGGATTTCAACAACTCGCCGGGCGGCTTCGCCCGTAACACGTATTTGCCGCTCTGGGCTGTAATCAGAAAGGTCGGATTGGACTGGCCGCCGGAGAACTTGCGGATTTCCATCAGGTCGTGGAAGCCCTCGACATGGGCTTCGAGCCATGGTGCAAGCACCGTGCCGTCAAGCTGGCCTACCGCTTCGTCCATTCAGGCTCCTCCTTGTTTCCGCCATCGCAAGCTTGACGCCCGGTCCCGTCTGCGTCAAGCAGCCAGCGTATTTCAGGGCGGTTTGATGTTCACCCGAAAAGGTGCCAAAAGGCGCAGCGTGAACCGCCCGCCAGTCAGCAAATTTCTTGGCGTATTCCGAATGTCCGCAATCGAATTCCTCGAACCCGCCGTAAAAGCCGTCCGGCAGATCGGTCCAGCGCGCCTTGCCAAGGCGGGCGTGGCACTTTGTGTCATTCTGGCAATCGGATATCTGGCGAAATCGATTGATTTCGAAGGGCTTGCGCATTGGGTCGATTTCAACGACCGGGCAGGGGCCGAGTGGTATCAGGGCAAGCTTGCCTATCTTTCCGCCGGCATGCTGTTTACGGCAATCGGCGGGCCGCGTCAGGCGGTGGCGTTCTTCGGTGCCTATTTCTTCGGGCTGTGGACGGGGCTTGCCGTTTCAACGCTTGCGGCGGGATTGGGTTGCCTTCTTGCGGCACTCATTGCCCGGGTATTCGAGGCGCGGGCGCGGCAGATGATCCGCGGGCGGGTCGACATCGCCTTTGAATACTGGCGCCAGCATCCGGTTTCGACCACCATCATCATCCGGTTGTTGCCGGTCGGCTCCAACCTGCTGACCAACCTGGCAGCCGGTGTTACCAGCGTGCCGCTTGCGCCGTTCGTGCTGGCTTCGCTCGTCGGTTATCTGCCGCAGATGGCGGTATTTGCGCTGATGGGCAGCGGTGTCGATGTGGGTGCAGGCTGGCAGGTCGCGCTGGGCATCGGGCTGTTTGCAGTGCTGATGGTGGCAGGGCTATGGGTCTACGGGCGCTACCGGCGGCAGATCCGCGCCAGGCGCAAGACAGCGCGGAAAAGCTCCAACGGCTGAACCCGCCTATTTTTCTTCACGCACCGGCGGGTTTTTAGTGCGCCGCCGCAGCCAGGAAACCCCGAACAGGTCGTAAAGTCCGATCAGGGCACGATTGAAGTTGTTGTATTTCGACACGCCGGCAAGCCGTTCGCGGGAGTTCACCGGAACGTACTCCGTTGCATAACCATAGGTCTGGAACAGCGCCGGCAGATAGCGGTGGATCGAGGTGAAGAAGGGCAGTTTGAGGAATGCCTCGCGCCAGAAAACCTTGATGCCACAGCCGGTGTCGGGGCAGTCGTCGCGCAATACCCAATCGCGGATCTTGTTGGCAGCCCGCGAAGCCCATCGTTTCGAGCCGGTATCCTTGCGGTTGACGCGAACGCCGCCGATCAGCGCCGGGCCGTTCCCACTTCCGGCAGGCGCAATCGCCTCGATCATTTTCGGCAGGTCGTGGGGATCGTTCTGGCCATCACCGTCCAGCGTTGCGATCAGTGGATGGGTGGCGGCTAAAATGCCGGTTCTGAGTGCTGCGCTCTGGCCCGCATTTTGAAGGTGGCGCACCAGGCGCACCTTCTTGTTGTTGCGGGCAATCGCCAGCACTTCCTGCGGCCCGTTGTCGGTGGAAAAATCGTCGACCACGACAATTTCGCCCAGATTGGCAGTGGGAACAGCGTGAAGCGTTTCCTCGACAAGGCGACCGATATTGCCTTCCTCGTTATAGACCGGAATGACGACGGAAACGGTTTTGCGGGCGGCGGCCATGAATACACCAAAATACGCGATAAGACGGAGGGGAAGCAGGTTCCGCTCTTGTTGACAGCTTGGCGCTTCCATCCCATAGACGCCACGAATTCGCAAGGGATGCCGGCCAGCTCGAAACGGGCGCAAAGCCGTCAGAAAGCCCGAATGGAACGAAGCATGGCAGAAAAACAGGATGCGGGCAGCGCTGCCTCGATGGCGGGGCGCTTCTGGTTGTTTGCGGGTTTCATCCTGCTGCTGCGCGTCGTATCGCTGTGGTTCAACAATGCACCGCTGTTCTTCGACGAGGCGCAATATTGGGTTTGGGCGAAGGAACCGGCCTTCGGCTACTTCTCCAAGCCGCCGCTGCTTGCCTGGACGATTGCCGGTTTTACCGGGGTCTGCGGTGACAGCGAGTTCTGTGTGCGGCTGGCATCGCCCGTATTGCATACGCTGACGGGTTTCTTCGTTTTTCAGGCGGGAAGGGCGCTGTTTGACGCCCGCATCGGGCTAATCGCCGGCATTGGCTGGCTGCTGCTACCTGCTGTTTCGCTTTCCTCGACGCTGGTTTCCACCGATGTGCCGCTACTGCTGTGCTGGTCGGCAACGCTTTGGGCGCTGATCTGTTACCGGCAGGACGGGGCAGCGAAGTGGCTGGTCTTGCTGGCGCTCGCCTTCGGCCTCGGACTCAACGCGAAATACGCCATGGCCTATTTCCTGCTGTGCTTCGTGTTACATGCCGTTTTGACGCGGGAAGGGCGGGGGCTGCTGAAGGATTGGCGGCTGTGGACTGCTTTCGCTGCCGGGCTCGCCTTCCTGATCCCCAACCTGCTGTGGCAGGCGCAAAACCAGTTTACCACGGTGGCTCATACCGGCGACAACATTGGCTGGGGCGGACATTTTCCGAATCTTGCGGGGCTCGGCGAATTCCTCGGCTCGCAGTTCGGTGTTGCCGGGCCGATTGTCTTTGCCGTCTATCTGATTGCGCTCTTCCGGCTGTGGCGGGAAGGGGCGAGCAGCGAGCAGAAACTGCTCATTGCGTTTTCCCTGCCGGTTCTCGTGCTGATCTCGTTTCAGGCGATCATGAGCAAGGCCTACGCAAACTGGGCGGCGACGGCCTTTCCAGCCGTCGTGCTGTTGGTCAGCGAACTTTTCGTACGCCGCATGCCGGGCGTTTGGATGCGGGTCTCAAACGGCATTCATGCGGTGGTCTTTGCCGTTGTCGCGGTTATTGCAGCCTATGCCGGACCGGGAGAACTGCCACTTGCAGAAAAACAGAACCCGTTTTCGCGCATGTGGGGCGGGCCGGAACTGGGCCAAGCGGTAGCCGATGTGGCTCGCGCCGAAGGCATCGAGAACGTTCTTTCGGGTAGCCGCAAGCGCTCGGCAACGCTGATCTATTACCTGCGCGACGAACCGCTCACGGTTTATGCCTGGCGGGAGGGTGAAGCGCCGGGCGATCATTTCGAACTGACCCGCGCGCTGCAGGACCGGCCAGACCTGCAGGATACTGATTTCATATATCCAGCCAACGGCGCGACGGTGCCGCAGGAGGTCGCAGAGCATTTCGCCGCTGTGCGGCTTGCCGGCGAGGTTTCGGAATTTGTGGGCAGCGACAAGCTGCTGCGCATCTTTGTTCTGGAAGGTTACCGGCCATGAATGTGCCCGTGCTCTACTGGACGAGCGGGCTTGAACCTGCAGAACTTGCCGCCGAACGGCGGTTTGCCAGGCGTGTGCTGTTTGCAACTGCTGCTGCCGGATTGCTGGCAAGCCTGCTGTTTCTCGCATGGCCGCAATTGGACATCTCGCTGACGCGGATGCTGTTTGCCGACGGCGATTTCACCCTGCGTGGCAGCGATATCTGGTCGGCGCTGCGGCGCTTCAACATGATCGGCTATGGTGTTTTCTATGGCATCGTGGTGCTTGGTCTTGCCGGGGCAATCTATCATCGAGGCCGGTTCCGGCGGTTGGCGCCGGTGAAATGGCTCTTTCTGTTGCTCACCTCGCTGATCGGGCCGCTACTCGTCACCAACATGATCCTCAAGGACAATGTCGGCAGGCCGAGGCCGCGCACGGTAAGCGAATTCGGCGGCAATCTCGATTTCAAGCGGTTGTTCGAGAGCGGTGGTCAATGCACCGACAACTGCTCCTTCGTCAGCGGCGAAGTCTCCTCCATGGTCATGCTCGTTATTTCGCTGATCTTCGTATTGCCGAAATGGCGCAAGCCGCTGATGACGCTGCTGATGCCGCTATGGTTCTACGCAGCGTATATGCGGGTCGGGCAGGGCGGGCATTTCCCGTCGGACACGTTCCTTGCCGGTATCTTCATGATCGCCATCGCGGCCATTCTCTACCGTTACATCGTGCTGGCCGATGACGGCAGGGTGGATGCAAGCATGCGCAATATGGCGGTGGTGTCTGCACAGCCGGGTAGCATGTTCCAATCCAACGGTTGGAAGCGGTTTGTCAGGGTCCACGACGCGATCATGGACCGGATTTGCAGGGCCGGGCTGGCGCTGCTCGACCGCATCGCGCCGCGACGCTAGGTTTTCAGGAACCCGAATTCCTCAGTTCATAGCCTTCTGGGCATTGGTCAGCACCTTGGCGATGTGTTCATTGCCATGGGTGAAGTGATCGGGTTCCGACATGTCGGAAATCGCCTCGAACTTCGCGGCTACCTGATCGGCATTGCGTTCATCCTCGGAGATGAACACGCCCTTGCTCTCGCGGATTTCGAGCTTTGAAAACGTGCCGCCACCGGCAAACATCACGGTCCGGTTCGGCGCATCGCGGCTTACCAGATAGACGGCGGCCGGGGTTACGTGTTTGGGGTCAAGCGCTGCGAGCATTTCCTCGGTCATGATGTCCTCGGTCATGCGGGTTGCAGCTGTCGGTGCCAGGCAATTGACGCGGATGTCGCTCTTCATGCCTTCAATGCACAGGGTGTTCATCATGCCGATCACGCCCATCTTGGCGGCACCGTAATTGGCCTGGCCGAAATTGCCGTAGATGCCCGAGGTGGACGTGGTCATCAGGATTCGGCCATAGCCCTGTTCCTTCATCTGGTTCCAGACCGAGAGGGCGCAGTTTGCCGAGCCTTTCAGGTGCACGGCGACGACTGCATCCCATTCAGCCTCCGACATCTTGCCAAAGCTGCGATCGCGCAGGATGCCGGCATTGTTGATCAGCACATCGACGCGACCCCATCTGGCGACCGCGTCGGCAACCATCTGCCCGGTCTCCTCAATGCTGGCGACATTGGCGCCGTTGGCCATGGCTTCGCCGCCGTCTGCCTCGATTGCCTTGACCACTTCTTCGGCAGGCGACAGCGACCCGCCGGAACCGTCGCGCGCACCGCCGAAATCATTGACCACCACTTTTGCGCCGCGGCGGGCAAGTTCCATCGCATGGCTCCTGCCGAGGCCGTTGCCGGCGCCGGTGACGATGGCGACCTGGTCCTTGAATTCAATTGTCATGTGAAAACCCTCTTGATCGACTGAAACAACAATCTTTGGTGTCTGAAATGCCGTATTCCCAAGCTCTGTTCAGAGCCTGGCTGCTTCCTCGAACAGGTCCGGTCCGGTGGTGACGTGGGTGCCACCATCGATAGGCAGGATGCAGCCGGTGACATAGGAGCCGCCGGGACCGCAGAGATAGAGCGTTGCAGCGGCAATATCGTCCGCATTGCCGATGCGGCCGAGGGGCACCGACTTGCCGGTAACGGCAGCTTTTTCTTCCGAACCGGTGGCAAAAGCCGTCATCTTCGAGGGGAAAGGCCCTGGCGCGAAGGCGTTGAAGGTGATGTGGCGGTGGGCGAGTTCCTTGCCGAGAATGCGGGTCAGGTGATGCACCGCCGCCTTGGAAGCCGCATAGGAATAAGCACCATCTCCATAAGGCGCGGAACCCATGACCGAACCGACATTGATGACGCGGGAAGGATCCTCCTTCGTGGCGGTCTTTTCCAGCAGTGGGAGAAGCTCGCGCGTCAGGTTGAACAGGCCGGTGACGTTTACGTCCAGAACCCGGCCCCAGGCCTCGTAAGGGAAGGTATCGACCGGCTCCCCCCAGGTGGTGCCGGCATTGTTGAACAGGATGTGCAGCGCATCGGTGCGGCTTCTCACTTCCCCGGCGAGGGCAAGCACGCCGTCGCGGGTTGCCACATTGCCGCCGAAGCCTGTAGCCGATCCGCCAGAATTCGACCTTTGGGCCAGTTCGTTGATTGCTTCTGCGGCTTTCTGGCAATCGTCCGCCTTGCGCGAAGCGATCATCACATCGGCGCCGGCCTCCACAAGCGCGGAAGCGATCATGAAACCGATGCCGCTGGCGCCACCGGTTACCAGTGCCGATTTTCCCTTCAGCGAAAAGAGCCGCTCACAGATGTTCATTCGCTTTCCCTTGTCTGGCATTTGACCGGTCCTGTGGCTGGTTTCGCAGTGTGCCGGTTGCGCCGCTTTGCCCGCTAGTAGGGACCGGATTTAACTGTTACGTAAAGTGGATATTCGGTGTTGTTTACAGCTTTGCCATCGCATGGAACAGTCACCGGCGGCAGAATTTCCCCTGTGTTTTGCGCGGCGGGAGCAGGCAGGAGGGTTTCATGGACCTGGGCATGACGGAGCGGCTGAAGCCGATCCACGAAAAAGTGGCGCGGATGGTCGCCGACGAAATCAAGCCGCTTGATGCGGAGTTTCTGGCCGAGGTCGCCAAGGGGGACCGCTGGAGCTACACGGAGCGCCAGAAGGAAATCCTCGAAGGGCTGAAAGCGAAAGCCAAGGAACGGGGGCTTTGGAACTTCTGGCTCACCGATTCCGACAAAGGCTACGGGCTTTCCACGGTCGAATATGCCTATCTGGCCGAAGAGATGGGTAAGTCGCATCTTGCCGCCGAGGTTTTCAACTGCAATGCGCCCGATACCGGCAATATGGAAGTGCTGGAGCGCTATGGCAGCGCGGAGCACAAGAAGAAGTGGCTTGCGCCACTGCTCGAAGGTGAAATCCGATCTGCCTATCTGATGACCGAGCCGGATGTTGCCTCGTCGGACGCCACCAACATTTCCATGTCCTGCGTGAAGGATGGCGACGAATACGTTCTCAACGGTGAAAAATGGTGGTCTTCGGGAGCGGGCGATCCGCGCTGTGCGATCTACATCGTCATGGTGCATACGCCGGATGAAAGCCGCTCGCGGCATCAACAGCATTCGATGATCCTGGTCGATGCAGCGACCAAAGGCGTCAAAAAACTGCGGCCGATGGAAGTCTACGGCATGGATGATGCGCCGCATGGCCATTTGCATATCCGTTTCACCGATGTGCGCGTGCCGGCGGAAAACCTGCTGCTGGGCGAGGGGCGGGGGTTTGAAATCTCGCAAGGGCGGCTGGGGCCGGGCCGTATCCACCACTGCATGCGGGCAATCGGACAGGCTGAGAATGCGCTTGAGCTGATGTGCCGCAGGGCACTGCAGCGTGAGGCGTTTGGAAAGCCGATTGCTCATCTCGGTGCCAATTATGACATCATCGCCAATGCGCGCATGGAAATAGAGCAGGCCAGGCTGTTGTGCCTGAAGGCTGCCTGGATGATGGACCAGGGTGATGCTCGGGCCGCCGCGCCGTGGATATCGCAGATCAAGGTGGTGGCGCCGCTGATGGCGCTGAAGGTGATCGACGAGGCCGTGCAGGTGCATGGCGCGCAGGGGATATCGCAGGACACGACGCTGGCCCATTCCTGGAAGCATGTGCGTACCTTGAGGCTTGCGGATGGGCCCGATGCGGTGCATCGCCGCCAAGTCGCCAGAACGGAACTGAAGAAATACAGCCAGGAAAAATTCTAAGGCTCCCGCTGAAGGAGGAGGAAATGACCCTGCCAAGCAGAATGAAGGCGCTGGTACTGAAGGAAGGAGGCTATTCGGCCGAACTCGCCAGTTATACGCCTGAAAGCCTCGCACCCTTTCTTGCCTATGAGGAAATGGACGTGCCGAAGCCGAAGAAGGGACAGGTATTGGTCAGAATGCGCTGTTCGTCGGTCAATCCCTCCGATCTGGTATTTTTCCAGGGCAATTACGGTCAGCCACGGATCAAGGGCCAGCCTGCGGGTTTCGAGGCGGTGGGCGATGTGGTTGCTTCGGGCGGCGGTTTCATGGCGAACATGCTGAAAGGCAAGCGGGTGGCATTCGTGGCGCACAACTCGGGCAGTTGGGCAGAATATGTCATTGCCGACGCTGCGACTTCCATCGCCTTGCGAAAGGATGTGCGCGACGAGGATGGCGCGGCGATGATCGTCAATCCGCTGACCGCCCATGCGATGTTCGACATGGTCAAGCGCTCCGGTTCGAAGGCGTTCGTGATGACGGCTGCCTCCAGCCAGCTCTGCAAGCTGATGGCGGGGCTGGCACGTGATGAAGGCTATACGGCGATTTCCGTTGTCCGCCGCGACAGCCAGATCGAACACCTCAAGGAACTGGGCGCTACCCATGTGCTCAATTGTGAAAAGAAGGACTTTGCCGACGCGTTTGCCGCAGTCTGCAAGTCCGAAAAGCCGGTGATGCTGCTGGATGCTGTCACCGGGCCGGTTGTATCGGAGATGTTCGGCCTGATGGGACCGCGAGCGCGCTGGGTCATCTACGGAAGACTGACCGACGAGCCGACGGCGCTGCAGGATCCGGGACAGTTCATCTTCATGATGAAACAGGTTGAGGGATTCTGGCTGGTCAACTGGATGCAGAATACGCCTCTGCTGAGCAAGATCCGGGTTATCCGCACCGTGCAGAAGCGCTTCGCATCAGGAGCATGGCAGACGGAAGTCGCTGCACGGGTGCCGTTGAAGGATGCCCACAAACAGCTGCCCGGCCTTCTGAAGGGCGAGAACAAGGGCAAGATCCTGCTGGTACCGGATGATCATCAGCCATGACCGCCTTTGGCGACATGACGCCTGCCGAGCGTCTTGAGCATGTGCCGGCCATCGAGGATTTGTGCAGGCTTGCCAAACGCCGCATGCCGCATTTCGCCTGGGAATATCTCGATAGCGGAACCGGCTTCGAGACAGCGGTTCAGCGCAACCGCGATTGCCTTGACCAGGTGCTGTTCAAGCCACGGGGGTTGCAGGGGACGATCAGGCCGGAACTTTCGACCAGCCTGTTCGGGCGCACCTATGACCTGCCTTTCGGCATGGCGCCGGTCGGCATGACGGGGCTGATGTGGCCGGGGGCTGAACTCATGCTGGCGCGGTCGGCCAAACGGACCAACATTCCCTATTGCCTGAGCACGGTTGCCTGCGAGACGCCCGAGGCGGTTGGCAGCGTGGCGGGTGAAAACGGCTGGTTCCAGCTCTATACGTTTGCCGACTGGGCCATCAACGAAGACCTGCTCAAGCGGGCAGCGGACAGTGGATTCTCGGCCCTGGTCATTACCGTTGATCTGCCGGCACCCTCAATGCGCGAGCGCCAGCGGCGGGCCG
>JAGRLQ010000113.1:10799-10938 GCA_020441735.1 Nitratireductor sp. | reverse complement strand
AACTGCCGCTGCCGCCGCCGGAACTGCCTTGCACTTTGGTTTCAGGCAGTTGAATCTGAAGATCGGCTCTTGCGTGTAAGGGATTCAAAATGCAGCAAAAACCCAACATCCTCATCATCATGGTCGATCAGCTGAACGG
>JAGRLQ010000113.1:9680-10701 GCA_020441735.1 Nitratireductor sp. | reverse complement strand
CTCTGCGCACCGGGCCGCGCCTCTTTCATGTCGGGGCAGTTGCCGAGAAGAACCCGGGTTTACGACAATGCTGCGGAGTTCACCTCCGACATCCCCACTTATGCCCATCATCTGCGCCGTGCCGGCTATTACACCTGCCTGTCCGGCAAGATGCACTTTGTCGGCCCCGACCAGTTGCACGGGTTCGAGGAGCGGCTGACCACCGACATCTATCCGGCGGATTTCGGCTGGACACCGGACTACCGCAAGCCCGGCGAGCGCATTGACTGGTGGTATCACAACATGGGGTCGGTAACCGGTGCCGGTGTTGCCGAGATCACCAACCAGCTCGAATACGATGACAATGTCGCCCACGAAGCGCGGATGAAGCTCTACGATCTCGCACGCGGGCAGGATTCACGCCCCTGGTGCATGACGGTCAGCTTCTCCCATCCCCACGACCCCTATGTCGCCCGGCGGAAATACTGGGACCTTTACGAGAACTGTCAGATGCTGACGCCCCATACCGGCACAATCGCCTATGAAAAGCAGGACGCCCATTCAAAACGCATCTTCGATTCCTGCGACTGGGGAAATTTCGACATCACCGATGAGGATGTTGCCCGCTCGCGCCGCGGTTACTTCGCCAACATCTCCTATCTCGACGAGCAGATCGGCAATCTTTTCGACGTCCTTGGCGCAACCCGGCAGATGGACAACACGATCATTGTCTTCTGCTCCGACCATGGCGACATGCTGGGTGAGCGCGGCCTGTGGTTCAAGATGTGTTTCTACGAAGGTTCCGCCCGCGTGCCGCTGATGATCGCAGCACCGCAGATGAAGCCCGGCCTCGTCAGCGAGCCCGTCTCGAATGTCGATATCCTGCCGACGCTGTGCGATCTCGCCGGCATCGACATGAGCGAAATCGCGCCCTGGACCGATGGCGAAAGCCTGCTGCCGGTGGCGGAAGGCAAGCCCCGCCCCCATCCCGTTCTGATGGAATATGCTGCCGAAGCAAGCTACGCCCCGCTCGTCTCGATGA